>WALD01000074.1 GCA_015523055.1 Candidatus Altarchaeota archaeon | reverse complement strand
GTATTTATAGTATATAAATGCCCCAAAGTTCTGAAAGTACTATTCTTTTAGATACCATAAGAAGTCATGATTGGGATCATATTTTTTATGTTTCTTATTCTCCATGTAAGTGTATTTAATCATTGGTGGCTGACCATTACAAACGCTCATGCATAGATTATCTATCTCTTTGAGGTTATCAATAAATTGTCTAACCCAACCCTGGTAGAATAGTGTAGGTGGATCAAAGTTACTTTCTCTATGATAACAATATTCTTGCTCAATTATGAACAACTGAGAGAGATAAGCGATGATCTTAATTGGATTAAGGAAGTGCTTAAACTCCTCGTTTTCAATTATTTTTACTTCTTTATCAGGATCTTTTTGATAGAAAATGTTATCAAATGCTGTTAATAAACTCTCCTTCAAGTCAGGACGAGACCTTGCTCTTAGATTCAAATCGATCATCACCCTCAAATGGTTAGGTCTAAACTCTCTTTCACTTTCTCTCAACCAGATTTGAAAGTTTTTCTCAACATCGTAATCCTTGAATCTTTTTGAAAGTCTAGATGGTCTTAGGAGGTACACTTCAAATCCATGATCCTCACATATAACCTTCTTCTTATCGAACTCTAACTCCTTTACAATCTCAAACATCTTGTCGAAGTCCATTGTAACTAAATAGGGTATTCTAATAAGAGATACGCTATTAAAATTAGTTATGAATACTTGATTTATAATCCATATTAAAAATCAAAAGGCGATTTATTCCCAAAACGATAAACACCTACCCACCATACAACCACTGTTAGACCTAATAGAACAAACCAGAAGGTGTCATTAAATGTAGGGCCAAGAAGTACGAAGGTTAAATAAAAACCGAGTATCGTTTTGATCCCATACAACAGATAGGTTATATTATATATCGCTGAGGGTACTGAAATCTTCTTTATTAATGCGAGGATTAAAAAGATACCTATTAAAATTCCAAAATCAAAATAGTTTCTTAAGATAGATGGTAGAAGGTCAAATTTTTCAGAAAACATAAAGTATATTACCAATATGTTTGGTAGAACACTAGATCGTTTGACATAATATTTCTCAAAAAGCAATGCCGTAATCAAGAGAAGTATTATATTGATTCTTATTTCTGGTGA
Source organism: Candidatus Altarchaeota archaeon (assembly GCA_015523055.1). Classification (GTDB taxonomy): domain Archaea; phylum Altiarchaeota; class Altiarchaeia; order IMC4; family QMZM01; genus WALD01. Next base: position 3,998 of record WALD01000074.1, on the reverse strand, counting down.
AGGGTACTTAATAAAAATCAAATAGCCTATGACCGATGTTAGGAGAATACAATCTAACCAGTCCCATAAAACTCTTGAGGACATCTTATATATGATTTATCCGGGTATTAAAAAGCTGAAGGGATATGCCTTATGATTGAGGAGAAATTACTACCTTTAAATTCTCACCAGAGTGGAGGAGTTCCAAACTATTTATACGCAAACCCAGTTTGAATTCTGACAGATTAGAATTTTACCAGGATTCCTCGATAATCTTCTTGATTACATCGTCTGGTTTGACTCCCTTTCTCTCTGATTCAAAATTCAGAATTATCCTGTGCCTCAGAATAGGATATGCCATCTCCTCGATATCCTTCTTACTCACATAGTCCCTGCCCTTTATCAGAGCCCTTGCCTTTGAAGCCAATACAAGTCCGATGGAAGCTCTGGGGGATGCTCCATAGTCAAGGAATTCACTGGCTATGCCCTTATCCAATGGTCTCGTGTTTCTAACTATATTAAGGGCATATTTTCTTATGACGGTTGCTATAGGCATCTTTCTTATAAGCCTCTGTATGTTGAGCAATTCGTTCTTGCTTATTACTTTCTTTGGCTCAGGCATCCTCTCGCCGCTGTAAATATCCATAATCTTCTCCTCCTCATCGTCACCAGGGTATTCAACCAGAATCTTTAACAGGAATCTGTCCACCTGCGCCTCCGGGAGGGGGTATGTCCCCTCCATCTCTATTGGGTTCTGGGTCGCGAGGACAAAGAAGGGCGGATCCAGCGGGTATGTTGCGTTTCCTATGGAAACCTGCCCCTCCTGCATAGCCTCAAGCAGGGCAGACTGTGTCTTTGGAGTCGCTCTATTAATCTCATCTGCCAGAAGCATGTTTGTAAAGACGGGACCCCTCTCGAACCTGAAGCTCTTTTTACCATCCTTTTCCTCAACGACATAGGTTCCCGTTATGTCAGAGGGCATCAGGTCAGGAGTACACTGAACTCTCTTGAATCTCAGGTCCATTATGTTGGAGAGGGTTCTGACTATGAGCGTTTTTCCAAGCCCTGGGAAGCCCTCGAGGAGTGCGTGATTCTTTGTAAATACAGCTATCAGAATGTTCTCTATAACCTCCTTCTGGCCCAGTACGGTTTTACTCATCTCTGAGAGTATGCTCTTGTATGTCCTTCCAATCTCAGAATATGTTCTCTCTAGTTCCTTTTCCGGAGGCGGCTTTTCAATCCTCTTTGAATCAATTCCTTTTTTGACTTTACCTAAATCGGACATCTTCCTTTTTGCCTGCTGGGTACTCTCCCATAAACTTTCACCTGCTTTCAATTTTGCACCTTTTGATTTCAGTTAGATACTTATATATGAATAAATTTATTCCGACTCCTCAATGAGCTTCTCAAAGTAATTCTTGATTATCTGTTCGTACTTTAGTGGCTCTTTTCCGGGGGCATTTGATCCCCTGACGCTGGAGAGGGAGAATTCATCACTCTCTGGTGAATTTTCTCCAACATCTTTTATCTCAATCCCTCCGCCGTATTCCGGGTGGATTTCAATATTCACATTTTCACCCTCTATCCTGGCTGAGGATGGTTCGCCGAATATCTTCTGCTCCACGGTGTAGCCTGTACCTCCGCCACGGCCGGGTATGGGACCCTCGTTTATTCCGGGTTGCATCCCTCCCGTTTCCCCTCCAATCCTCTTCTTTTCCTTCTCGTTGCTGTAGTTCCCGGACTCCCATGCACCGGGTTCGCTGGGCAATGGCTTTTCTGTCCTGATTCCGAGGCTCTCCCCGACAGTATTGATTCCACCGAGGAAATCGCTACCAAGGGGAGCCAGTTCTCTGAGGCTTATGATGTTTATTGAGAGAAAAACGAATGCAAGGAGGATGGCAAGGAATGTTCTGAAGGTCAGTCGTTTTATGTTGGTGAATGAAGAGTAGCACACTTCGTCCATCCTCCTCGAAACGTCATTGTTCAATCTCCTCAGGATGAGATTATCCCCCTCCCGATTATCATAGACCGTCTGCAGCCTCTCGTCCAGTGCAGGATACAGGTTAGTAACCATGTTTATCGTATCTGTCCTTGTCTTCTTCCAGATGAGAGCAAGGGGCAGATAGAATAGAATAATGACGATTACAAATCTCAGATCAATCCCAATCAGTGTGAGGATTATCGCAAACACCAGAAAGACTATAACTGAATTGATTAACTGGCTGAATATCATAATCTTGCTGATTGCCTTATCGATATCCGCAAGTTTTGTGATAGCCTCGTTTTTCATCGTTATGTAGCTCTGTTTTTTATCTTATCAAGAATCTTCTTTAGTTCCTGTGTCATCTTCTCTATCTCATCCTTTGCATCATAAATACCCTCTCTAATGCTAACCATATTGTTTTTTATTTCGTCTATTGAACCATTCTCGCAAGCAGTATCCAACCTACCTATCTGATCTCTAAGTTCATCTATGTCATCTGCAATCCTTGATGCCTGTATATCAAGCTTGGCAGTATAGCCCCTGCCCTCATTTATATATCCAGCTATGTCGCCCCCCATCTTCTGGAACCCTGCCAGAGATGAATTCACTCTGTTGAATTTAATCTGCATTGCATCGTAGCTCCTCTGGCAGTGTTCAAGGTCCACCTTTGCCGATGTATAATCAGATTTCCACTTGTCCCTCTCGCCCTTGATCTGGTCTATCTTCGCCTCAATACTCTTTTTTTCGCCCTTAAGATCTGTGTAGTATTCTCCCAATGAGGTAATCTGTTGCTTTGAGAGATTAAGTTCATTTATTATATCTATTAGATTCCTCTCCTTCTCCACCAGCTCTTTGTTCTTAAGGGCTACCTCCCCCGCAGTTTTGTTTAGTTCGTCTTTTGTTCTTCTTATGTTATCAATAGCCCCCAGATACTCAGAATTCAACCTCTGGTAGGAAATGTTGTAGTAGACAGTTATTCCTGCTATCGAAAAGAGGAGTAGTATGATTATTCCAAAGAGGGCGAAATTTACATCTTTTTTCATGGATATTATATCTGCATGAAGGCATAATAATTTAGCATGGCTAAAAAAGCGCAGGTCAGGGACTACATGATCAAGGACGTTGATTATCTCTCCTATAGAATGACAGTAAAGGAGGCGATTGATTTCTTTATAAAATCGGGACACGGGAACTTTCCGGTGGTGAAGAAAGGCAACCTTGTGGGGGTGATAACGGTGATGGACCTGCTGAAGAATTGTAAGGCACCAGATAAAGAGCTAAAGGATATTCTGCCCGACAAGGTTGTAGTTGCAACCCCTGACCTGTATCTTGACGATGTGGCGAGAATTCTCTTCCGGCATGGATTTAACAAGCTGCCTGTGGTGAATAGCGGCGGAAAACTGGTAGGGATTATAGCGAATACCGACATCCTGAGGTCTCATATAGAGAGGGCAACGCCCCAGAAGGTGGATATGGTGAAGAACCTCATTGAGTCCGGACACAGGGTGAAGATTGAGGTCAGGAGGTATCTTGTTCCAACGAATAAATTGCATCCGACGCAGGGAGAGGTGTATGCCGATGAGTTGGAGGGGAGGGAATACGAACTGAAGAAAGGGCTTGCTGAGCCCATAATCGTCGTAAAAAAGAGAGGATACTTCGTCCTCGTAGATGGACATCACAGGGTCGTTGCTGCCTTGCGTTTGAAGATTCCGGAGCTCATGGCCCACGTTCTGGAACTAAGCGAGGACATAGAACTGGGGATGGAAAGGACCGCTAGGAGAAAGAATCTGATAAGTCTTCATGACATCAAAATCATTGGTAACACCCAGCATCCTCTACTTGAGATTACGACAAAAAAAATCGGGAAGAGAGATCTGGAGTAATTCTGGTGGATTAAAACAGATAAGTGGAACAGTATCGCTTCAGGACAAAATCCCAAAAGAGATATGCTGAGGGGGAATTTTTGGATTTTTATACTAAGGAATTTAAAAATTAATTCTCCAAATTTTTCTGCTGAGAATGAATATTCTAAGAT
>WALD01000073.1 GCA_015523055.1 Candidatus Altarchaeota archaeon | reverse complement strand
AATTGTTGCAATAAAAACGCTCACGAACATGAACGGGGCTCCGACCCTGAGGAACTCGATGAACCGTATCGGGTGACCTGCCCTCTCGGATATTCCTGCAGTAACAACATTCGCAGATGCTCCAATCAGGGTGCCGTTTCCACCGAAACACGCCCCAAAAGCCAGCGCCCACCACAGTACCATGCTCCCGGCGCCAGGCAGGGTCTGTGTCAGGTAAGCGACTATTGGAAGCATTGTCGCAGTGAAGGGTATATTGTCAACAACAGAAGAGGCTATTGCAGAAACCCAGAGTATGAGGATTACTGCCAGAATCAGGTTTCCGCCTGAAAGCTCGCTGACGAGATCAGCCAGCATCCCGATCAATCCAGTCTCGACCGTCGCCCCGACGATAATAAACAGCATCATGAAGAATATGAGGGTTGGCCACTCCACCTCCTCAAGCATCTCGACAATATCTGCGCGGCTCAGAAGTAAGAGAACAGAGGCTCCTGTCAGGGCTGCGATGCTCGGCTCCATATGCAATAGGCCATGTACCACAAACAGGAGGATAACAAAGCCCAGCACTGCGAGGCTGTATCTTAGCAGGGTCCTGTCTGTTATCCTGTACTCTCTCCTCAGCCTCTCCAGCAGCCCGTCAACGTCATCCACCTCAACCCCCGTGTACTCCTTCCTGTACTGAAACCGCATCATGATTATAAGGGCCACCATAGATAATGCAACAACAGGCGCCAGGTTTATTATGAAATCATTGAAGGTCAGGTGAGCATATGAGCCGATCATTATGTTCGGTGGGTCTCCTATCAGGGTTGCTGTCCCCCCGATATTCGATGCCAGAACCAGCGGTAGCAGGAAGGGCAGAGGAGACATCCCCAGAACCAAGGCAATCTCCACAACCACAGGGGTTAAGAGGATCATGGTCGTTACATTATCCAGTAGTGCGGAGGTGACAGTAGTAACAACCATTAATATGATGCACAGGTGCCATACATTACCTTTAGCGAGTTGGTATGACTTATAGGCCATCCACTGGAACACCCCGGTCCTCTTCATTATTGCAACAATAATCATCATCCCCATAAGCAGGAAGATAACGTTAAAATCTATTGCCCTGATAGCATCCTCGAACGATATTATGAAGTAGTCTCTGTCGAATGTCCCCAGGGTGTATGTTATAAACAAGAGCAATGCCGCCCCCAAAAGCGCTGCATTGGTTCTGTGAATGATCTCGAAAGATATCAGGACATAGATCAGGACAAGGACCAGGGCGGAGATATAGAATGCCATCCCCACTTTTCTGGTGAGTACAACATCCCTGAAGGCATGATATGTACCCCCTTCAAAAACTAAATTTGTTACTTTTATATTCTCTGTTTTATAGCTTGGTTTAGATACCTCAAGAGTTATCTCTGTATCCTCCGTCACATTCCCTATTTCAATAGAGTATAATCCTGTCTCTTTTGCAGAAACTGCTGAGCTCTCTTTTTCATAGACCTCTCCATTTACATAGACCTGGATTTCTGCATCCCCAACTGGCTGGTTTTTTAGGTTCCGTATCTCTCCTGTTATTATAGCCTTATGCATTCCTTGAATATCTGCTGTTACTGTATGGGTGCTTAATAGAATGAGTAATAGGAGTAGTGGGATAATGCCCTCCTTTTTTATCATCATTTTTATTACCCCATGGTAAAGTTGGATATAACGATTAATCATGTAACTATTAGGTTTACATTTATAAATCAAGGGTAACCGAAAATGTTCAAGCCAGTGTCCATGAAGAAAATCCGTTAGGCGTGCTGGACAGATACGTAAGGGTGTATCCAGGTAACTGAGCAGGCTGGGTGTTGTGCAGATACTCAATAATACCAGGTATAACAAAGAGGGGGGATTTATCATATAAGATAACCAGTGGATATGGTGGAAGAGATTCAGGGTATTGTGCGGAGCATCTCAGGGAGATAAATCACTGGGTAGGTGTCCGGGGTGTGGTTGAGGAGTATGATGCATTCGGTGAACGGAAGGCCTTCAATGAGGGGATTATCGTGAAGAAGATTAATGATAGGAGAGATCCTCATACATTTGATATGCTTGGAGTTGATGCAGACCTCCCAGCAGAGTCCCAGTTCTTATACACCCTGGCTGAAGTAATCCCTGTCAGGGTTCTTCTTCTTGATGTCCCAATATTTTTCTTTTGGGTTTAATCCGCGCCAGACCTTTTTTCCATTTACCTTTATTATATATTCAAATTTATGTGTTTCCATCCTTTT
>WALD01000072.1 GCA_015523055.1 Candidatus Altarchaeota archaeon | reverse complement strand
GTATTGATATTAACACTCAATTTTTAAAAATAGGTTTATATTCCTCCAATCCCATTATCTTTTCTATATCAACCCGCCTTAGCGTAGTCTGGTTAACGCGTCCGCCTGTAGTTTTATTGATTCCGGTAACGGAACACGGACGGTAGCAGCCAGCGGAAAACCCCCCGTTCAAATCGGGGAGGCGGGACTCTTAGGATAAATTAAGATAGAGCATATTACCCCCAGGCAGATAACAAAAAGAACAAAAAGGAAGAATCAGAAAACCTAAAATCCTCTGATCCCCTTTACACCGATCTTCCTGACCAGCTTCGGAGTTCTCCCCATAAACACGTGCTTTTCACTGCCTTTCTTCAATTAAGAGATGAAATTCGGAGGCTGGAGGGCATTTCTGGGAATAGGCATGATATAAAACAGGCATGGTGCAGGACATTAGCATTTATGCTTATTAATCTTCTCTAAATACCATATATCCACATCATATGAACATGAAAAAGGCCATCGTTCTGTGCATAGACAGAGATAATGACATCGGTATAAAAACAGGGAAGAAGGGCCCAATCATCGGCATAGATGAAAATCTCAGAATAGCAAAGGAACTGGCTCTGGAGGACCCTGAAGACACAGATGTTAATGCCCTCTTTGGAGCAATAAAGGCGGCAAAGGAGTTCAGGACGGAGATTGCAACTATCACTGGGGATAAACGGGTTGGCATAACATCCGACACAAAGCTCTCTGAGCAGCTCGATGAGGTTCTCAGAAAACTGGAACCAAAATCGGTAGTTATTGTCACCGACGGAGAGCAGGATGAAGAGATAATCCCCATAGTCCAATCAAGGGTCAAGATAAACTCGGTCCAGAGAATAATAGTGAGACAGAGTAAGGAGCTGGAGAAGGCATACTTTACCCTCCTCCATTTCATTCGGGAGGTCTCCGATGATCCAAACCTCTCAAGGCTGGTCTTTGGAATTCCCGGCCTTGCTCTGCTTTTGTTGTCAATCGGAGGGCTCTTTGGAGCAGTGTCCTTGATGCTGAATGTAATCCTTGCCCTTATTGGCGTTTATCTGATAATAAAGGGGCTCGGTTGGGAGGAGGACTTCTTCAACTGGGGTTCAGAATTCATCAGCTCTCTCTCCATAGAAAGAATATCCATTGTCACCTATGTTGTGGCAATTTTCGTCTTTATAATAGGACTCAGCTATGGCGTTGGGGAATACTCCTCAGAGAATCCTCACGGTGCTATCAGCATTATAGCAACTATCCTTACGGTGAATGCAGGGAATCTGATTCTTCTCTCCATTCTCATCGTAATCATCGGCAGGATAATAGACGATTATGCATCGGAAAGATACCTGAAGATAAGGAAGTATATAATCCTCCTCGTCCTTATTCCACTCATTAAACTGATAGGTGAATCGTGGGCCAATTATTATGCTCTTGGATCTGTGAGCCAACTCATCAAGTTTATATTGTCCATCCTCATAAGTACAATCATTACAGCACTTGTTATCAAGATTACGGAGAGCATATTCCGTGAGGAAATAAAGGCCAGGGAGAACCTGATAAAGGAGTTTGCAAAGAAGAAGGTCTATGACCCGGACGGCAAATTCATAGGTAATGTCTCAAAGGTCATACTCGACGGTTCCAGATTTAGAGGAATAAAAGTGAATAAGATAAAGATTCCAAAGGAGGACATCATATCAAGCAACGGGGCGGTGATGGTTGAGGTATAGCCTGCTGGTCTTTATAAAAACCAGATAATCCGAGCAGGTCAGATAATCTGTTCAAAATTCTACCTGTGTTGGAAGCCTATCCCCTCTGAATTCAAAGCATCCAATCAAAAAGAATTCCCATTATATCTCCCAACCACAGCAAAGAAACGAACGCAAGGAACAGGATTGGCACAAATTTTATACCCCAACGAATTCTGATTTTATCTGGAATCTTTCCCTCCTTCGCAAGCCTTTTTATCTCCCCAAGCTGCTCTTTGGTTATGCCCTCTATGTTCCTCTTTCTTGCTATCAGGCTTCCGTCAACCACTATGTCCTCAGCCAGAGCATCATACTCTCTGAGTTCGCTGACCTTGACATTCTTCTGCAAAGCCACCTTCTCAACTGCCTTTAGATAAACCGAAAGAAGCACAAAGATAGGCAGGACAAGGTAGATAAGACCCAGAACGCCTAGGTTCAGGAACAGGACTGCGAGGGAGGGCAGGAATGACACCGCAACAAGAATGATTGTCCTCTTCTTCCTGAGGAGCGACATGAATCTCGTGAAGGACTCTGGTTTCATAACGCCAAGAATCAGAGAGTACAGAACCACATAGGGCCACCCAACCAAACCAAGATTCACGAAGTAGGCAACGAAGTAAGGGACAAATCCTTCGCTGAAAACCCCCAGAGTGCCGAGATAGCCGACAGAACATCCGATACCTGCAAGAATCTTTACATCACCACCGCCCCACTGCCCCAGCCAGAAGGAAACATAGCCCAAGGCGAAGTACGCTGCGCCAATAATCAATGAATTAAGGAGTAGATTAGGATCTGAATGTAGTATGGAATCCAGAAAAACGATTGATAGCATAACCCCGACAAAGCCAATGCTCACCCTGTCCGGAATCTCTCCATCCCTGAGGTCAAAATAGCTTGCAATCGACAGGAACAGGAGAGATATTGCTATCGCTATGGTTATCAGCAACATGTTATTTATTTTTAGTTAAGGGGAGTTAAATAAGTATCGATGGAAAAACATGTAATCAGGGGTGCAAAGAAGATTTTCTCCCTGACCCGAACAAAGATTAGATTAGCGGAAGAGGCCCAGACTATAGACACGAAACCGATTCCTTTACCTCTGGTCAAGATGCTGTCGGGGAAGGAGATAAACAATGTAAATCGGGCAAAGGAATACCGGGAGGAACTCCTGCGCCATACCGATTTTTCAGACCCGGGAGCCCTAGCAAGGGCAGTGCTTCAGTTGATGGACATCATTGAGGGGGTGAAATATAAATTTGAACCGCCGGAGTATTGTCTCAACCTGAGTGCTGATGAATTCATGAAGATTGAAGCCATGGCGAGAAAGAATTCAATGCGTGTTAATCTCCTTTTAATGACCAAAGATGCTCCAGATCGGGGGGTAAATCTATTCATTGGGGAGAATTCTCCCGGGAATTCTATATTCCTCAGCAGGGTTCCGACATCAATCGCAGGGGTCCTGAATCTTGCATTCAAATCCGACTACCTTTCAGACGGATTGAAGCTGAGGAATGTAACCTCTGTTATGGGGCACAGAACACTAATCCTCAACGCAATTCATTTCTCGCTTGGCTGGTTAGGAGCGGAGCTAAGGCAGGGATAAGGAAAAAATGAGAGGCTCATACATCCTGCTTACAAGAGTTCAAAAGGGGGTGGAGATCAGGGTTGGCAGACTGGGCATGGTTGAATTCCAGCCGGGATTTTATGCCTATGTGGGGTCAGCAATGAATTCTCTTGAGGCAAGAATTCGGCGGCACCTCAGGAGCGAAAAGAAAAAATTCTGGCATATTGATTATCTCCTTGAAATAGCGGATGTTGTTGATGTCATAGTCTTTGAGAGTAATGAAATGAGGGAATGCGAAATTGCCACGGCTCTTGCCAGGGAATACCTCTCCATAAGAAATTTCGGCTCAAGCGACTGCAGTTGTAATTCACATCTCTTCTACCTTGGCACGGAACTGCCGAGCCATCTGGCAAATGTTATAAAGGCGGTGTGAGCAATCATCCTTGAATGCGGTCTGACTACTCTCATATCCCAGTTTCTGATGATGCATTCAACCGTCTCTGACATGAACCCATCAAGTCTGTCATAGAATCTCTTTGACTGCTCTATGCTGGGTGAGTATGAAACCAGATAACCCCCTGGCTTCAGGCTCCTCTTTGCATGTTCAACCACCCTCCAGGGTTCGGGCAAATCCAGCGTTATGACATCCAGGTCCCTCTCATCAATCCCCTCATAGATATTTTTCAGCTTCAGTTTTATATTCTTAATTCCTCCCTTCTCAAAATTCCTTTCCGCAATCTCCGCGAAATCCTCTCTTATCTCATAGGTTGTCAGCTTCTCCGGACATGTAATACTGGCAAGAAACATGGCAAGAATTCCAGAGCCTGTGCCGGCATCAACCACTCTGCTTCCCGGGTGAATTCCACTGTAAGAGGCGATAAGGCTGCAGTCCTTCAGCGTTATCGCCTGTGGGCCTCTTTTCGATTTTTTAATGAAATCCAGCATTGATGGTTCAAGAACGAAGAATTTACGCCCCGTCTGAGTTTCTATAATACTGCCCGGCCTTTTCTTCAACAACTCACTTGAACTGATTACGCCATAATTCGTGTGGAAGTCGTCATCGCCCCGGATGAGATACTGCCTTCCCTTCTCGTCTATGAGGAGATACATTATTTTATTAATAAAGATAGCAAGTAAATATATATCCCAAAATGACTAAAGCCATCTCTGATATGTCCAGAAATGAACTGAGGGACTGTGCGAAGGAGAGAATTTTCTCTCTCGGCTTAAGGGACCTGGCATCCGCCCTCTCCTATGAGAATATGAGTTATGGTCTTTCCAAGATTATCTATGCAGTGGATAGCTTTGATGTCCATTGCGTATTCAGTCCGGATTCAACCATAACCCGGAACACAGGCAGATGGCAGAGCGGCTTCGGCTACGGAGCTGTTATAAAGTGGCCGGACAACGGTATGGCATTCCCGGAAATCAGGCCAAACGCCTGCGGTATGGTTGTTGTGAAGCTTGACGAACTCCCCTCAGAGGGGGACATACTAAAAAGGATTTCTGAGGTTGAGGAATCGGAGATGGTCCTTGATGGCATAACCCTAAAACCAGACTTTGGTGAAGGCAACCATTTTTTTGAATTCTACAAAACAGTAAGCGTTTCCCCGGACATTGTGGATGGGATGCCCGAGGATTCCGGCTATGCTATTCTTCACGGCTCCGCCCCTGAGAGGAAGGATGACATGTATGGTGCGGTAGACCGAGCAGATAAGATAGATACACCTTATGGGCCCTTTGCAGTCCTCGATGGAGACGACGCCAGAGAGTATTATAAACTCTGGCTTGATCTTGAGGAATTCTCAAAGAAGAGGCGAGAATTTCTGGCAAGGGAGATGTTGGGCGATTGTGAGATAATATCTAACATTACCCACCAGGGAATATTTGCCAGGAATGAGATAAGAATTGGATGCTATGACACCATGGACAGGTCATCTCCAAAGGGCAAGGCACTATTCCCTGTTGCTCTGAGGTGGGACCTTCCAGTATACATATTCAGAGGTAAGGAGAATCTCTCAGACGATGTGATGGGCAGGCTCGGTTTCGAAGAGAGGGCAAGAAACATTGGTCTCTATGAAGAACTTAAGAAGACGAACATACTACCCCACGGGGGTGGCTATGATATAACTCTACCTTACACCCGCATAAAGGTGGTAAATACCCACATAGGCAATAATTTCATCCTGATGGGACCAGAACCGGTTTCAAGAGTTGATGAGCTAACATCAAACGGTGAGGATCTGTCAAGATTCGGCAGGATGATAGTAACCAATGCCCGTGAACTCCCATACACCTATCGTGGTCTGGGTGTAATAGAGAAGGTCCTGGAATACGACCTTGGGGATCCCATTGCAAAGCTTCAGCCCCTGATGACTATTAAAATATGATTGAATCCCCCCGGCGATACGACCGAAGCGAAGATAGGTCAAGGGGTTGATAAGGGGCAAAGCCCCTTATGATATGGTTGAAATGAAAAGACCAAAGGTAGGGCTGTCCACCCAGATATTCTGGGACTACAACCGACTGGATTTCGATTACGCCATAAATTACTCTGTAAATAATCTTGGTTTTGAGTGCGTTGAGATTCCGTGCCAGAATCCGATGTACGCCGGCTGGGGAACTACGAAGGCAAAGAAAACAACCAGAAGGATAAAAGATATTCTAAGCACCATGGATGTGGGGGTCTCAATTCATGGTCCCTATCATGACCTGAACATATCCTCTCTGAACATCAGAATCTCCAACGAAACCGTGAGGCAGATAAACGAAGCGATAGATGTGGCGGTGCAGCTCAACTCTAAAATAGTCGTTGCTCATCCGGGATACATCTCCTCCCGGAAATACAGGAGGGAGAATGTCTTTAATCTGCTACTTAAGAATTTTAGTAGAATTGCGAAGCACGCTGAAGACACCGGGGTTACGCTTTGTATGGAAAATCTTGCCAGTAAGCCAAAGGCGATGGGGGATAATATAACCGATATCAAAAGGATTATCAATGCTATAAATTCTAGAAATTTTAGACTATGCCTGGACTCTGCCCACGCGAATACAACCGGAATGGAGCCCAGGGAATTTGCATCAAAACTTAGGGAGTATGTTGCTCATGTTCATATCAGCGATAATACCGGAAACAACGAACACCTGCCGATAGGAATGGGCAATATAAATTTCAACGAATTTCTTCATGCCCTGAAACCATACAGCGGCTTCCTGATTGTCGAGGGCTGGATCCCCAGTAATGAGGGCCCTTTCCTCACATGGGATAAGGGCAGGCTGGATGAACTCCTGAACGAGGTCTATGGGCGGAATTCCCTGAAGAAGAAATAGAACAGCAGTATCATAACAACCATTAGAATCGAAACCGTTACCAGCGACTCCCTCTCGGTTCCGAACGCTATCGGTATTGGGCCTATGAATATGACCGCACCGCCCCTGACATCTGACCTTCCACCTCCTGAGAACAGGATACCGACAGCCAGCAGCAGAGTTCCTATGAAAATGAGGAAACCTCCTGCCAGAATGAACAGGTTTTCCATGTTATTAATATTTAAACCTAATTTATTATTTCTATCTCTGAGGTGATAAAAAATGCCTATTAAAGCTAAAGTTGAGAATATGGTGTCTGCTATTGCAGTGGACCAGAATATTGACCTGAAAAAATTTGCCAGTTCTGTAAAGGGCCTTGAATATAACCCAAACCGCTTTCCGGGGGTTGTCTATCGGATAAGGGATCCAAAGCTGGCAATGCTGATCTTCGGCTCCGGGAAGGTTATCTGCACCGGCGCCAGATCGAAAGCGGACATAAACACCGCTGTGAAGAGGCTGATTGAGAAACTCAAGGAGGGTAAGATATACATAAAGAAGAAGCCCAGGGTCGAGATACAGAATATAGTCGCTTCGGCAAATATGGGATTCAGGGTGAATCTGGACATACTGGCCATGGAGGCCATGAACACAGAGTATGAGCCAGAGCAGTTCCCAGGACTGGTATTCAGGCTCGCAAAACCAAAAACAGTGATGCTGGTATTCCGTTCCGGGAAGATGATAATAACTGGTGCGAAGACATCTGATGATGCCAACACAGCGGCAGGGGAAACAAAGAAGATAATAGAAAAAATCGGTGCAATAATCTGACTGATTTTTTATTGTTGGATTATTATATTCTATTCTGGGTGGGTATCTATATATGCGGGGGTGCCCGAGCTGGCCAAAGGGGCAGGAGAGCATGGTTTCAACTGCATTTTCCTTTTTTGAAAATGTAAAACATCAACCAACCACCCTCTTATACCTGAATGCCATGCTCTGCTATACTTAAGGCCGCATGTAGGAAGACATCCTGTGGTGCAGACCTTCGAGGGTTCAAATCCCTTCCCCCGCATGACGATAAAATTGAAGTGGTAACATGAAGAGAATTTAAGGTAGAAATTCAGGGTGTGTATGCAGAGCAGTTGTGGTGGGCAGTATAAATAGCCCATGATACATGATTGCTTCGGTGTGGGCATAGACGCCGTCTGGGATACCCCCTCCGGACGATATGTCCGGATAGATTATTCTGTCTTCAACCTCTCAACAATAGCATCGCCCATCTCCGAACAGGTGTTCTTTCCTCCAATATCCATTGTTCTGACTCTACCCTCCTTCAAAATCTCCTCAATGACCTTCATAATCTTCCGGGCTGATTCTTTCTCTCCGATATCATCAAGCATCATTGCTCCCGCCCAGATGGTTGCTATTGGGTTGGCTTTGTTCATTCCCTTATATTTTGGCGCTGAGCCATGAATCGGTTCAAACATTGAGATACCGTCCGGGTTTATGTTGCCCCCGGGAGCAAGTCCAAGACCACCCTGAATCATCGCCCCGAGGTCTGTTATTATGTCGCCGAACATGTTTGGGGCTACAACGACCTGGAACCATTCCGGGTTCTTCACGAACCACATCGTTATTGCGTCAACAAGACTGAATTCATGTTCAATCTCGGGATAACCCCTGCTTGTTTCCTCAACTATCTCCCTCCAGAAGTTGTATATATGTGAAAGAACGTTTGCCTTATCAACGGCAGTAACCTTTGTATCACCCCTCTCCTTTGCAAGTTCAAAGGCGTATTTTATGACACGCTCAGCACCTTTCCTGGACATAACCCCCATCTGATAGGCTATCTCGTCATCATTCTCAATGTCGAGGTCAAACTTCACCTTGTATTGTTCTCTCAACACCTCCAGGTGATTCTGGCTCTTGCCTGGATCTACTCTATTCCCAATCCCAACATAGAAGTCCTCAGTATTCTCCCTTACGACAACAAAGTTGATGTCTTCAGGGGTTTTATCCTTTAATGGGCACCACACACCCTCCAGAAGCTTTATGGGTCTAAGATTTATGTACTGGTCAAAGTAGAACCTCATGGTCAGAAGAATTCCATTTTCCAGAATTCCGGGCTTCACCCTTGGATCCCCAAGAGCTCCAAGGTAGATGGAATCCATTGAGGATATCTCCTCCAATGTATCCTCTGCAATCAGTTCATCTGTTTCCAGATAGTGGTCCGCCCCCATTGGATATTCCTCCCACTTAACCTCAAAGCCGTCTATTTCACCCACAGTATCTATAACCTTCCTCCCCTCATGGACAACCTCAGGGCCGATTCCATCGCCTGGTATGAGGGCTATTTTATATGTAGTCATTTCATTTCCTCCAGCACCTTTTTTGCTCTGCTGACAGTTATATTGTTTTCAGCGATTAAAATTTCCGCGATCTTGTCAATCTGCCCTCCCTCTGCTCCTGACATCGCTGCTATGTTCCTTGCATGCAGAGACATGTGCCCATGCTGAATTCCTTCAGTTGAGAGGGCCCTTATTGCTGCAAGGTTCTGCGCCAGGCCTACGGAGGCCATTATCTCAGCCAGTTCCTGGGAAGTCTTTACTCCAAGGATTTTCAGATTAACCCTGGACGATTTACTCATTGTTGCTCCTCCAAATATTCCGACAGCGAGAGGAATCTCAATCCTGCCGACCAGATACCCTTTATTATCCCTGCTCCAATGACTCACCGGTTTGTACCGTCCTTTCATGGAGGCGTAGGCGTGAACTCCCGATTCTATTGCCCTGGTGTCATTCCCCGTAGCGAGAGCGACTGCGGAGATACCGTTCATTACTCCCTTGTTATGAGTGACGCTTCTATATGGGTCAGAATTCGCGAATTCGTAAGCAAGAATAATGGCATCGACAACCTCGGAGCCGCCCAAGGCGGAGGGCGGAATTTTAACCTCTGCTCTTGCCATTCTTTTTACAGAGAGATTTGATAGAATTCTTAGATTCACCTTTCCACCTGTTATTTCCTCGATGAAGGGGGAGACCTTCTCACACATAGTATTGACAACATTGGCACCCATGGCGTCCCTTACATCGACAAGCAGGTGAATGATAAGCATCCCATTATCCAGAATTCTTACCTCAATGTCCCTGGCTCCGCCTCCAAGTTTTATGAGGATGGAATCCTGCTCGTTAGCCAGGGATAGAATCTGTTTTTTATTAACGAGAATTCTATCTCTTGCTTCTTCAGGATTTTCAATAAGCAACTGGATCTGACCGATCATTATCGGCTCATCGCTGCCTGCTGTAAATCCCCCTCCCTCCCTTATCATCTTTGCTGCATTGCTTGCTGCTGCAACCACTGATGGTTCTTCAATAGCCATAGGAATTAGATAATCCTTGCCGTTGATTAGAAAGTTAGTTGCTATCCCGAGAGGAATCTGAATTCTCCCAACAACATTCTCAATCATCCTGTTTGCCTCCTCCAGAGAAATTCCTCCCTGTTGAAGAATTCCCACATCCTCGTCGCCAAGTTCAGCGAATTCCCTGACCTTCCTCATCCTTTCATCAATGTCAAGCCTGTAGAACCCAGCAATCCGGGAGGTTTTGTTTTCTGTGTTCATTTCTATTATAACTTAGAATGCTGGATAGAAAACATAAAAAACTCAGGCATATCTTGAACGACAAAAGACGAGTTTTAATTGCCTTTTCGGGAGGGGTTGACAGCTCTCTGCTGGCAAAGGTTGCAAAGGACGCTCTGGGCAGGAATGCCCTGGCAGTAACCATAGATTGTGAGGTTGTCCCCAGAAGGGAGTTGACGGAGGCTCGGGCAATGGCGAGGGCTATCGGGATCAAGCATAAGGTCCTGAAATACCGGATGCTGAAGAATAGGGAATTCACCAGAAATCCGGGCAATAGATGTTATTACTGCAAAAGGAAGATGATGGAAATTCTCAAGAATATTGCAGAAAAGAAAGGAGCGGTTCTCATGGACGGAACGAACACCGACGATGTTGAGGGCAAGAGACCAGGGCTTAAGGCACTGAAAGAATTTGGGGTTCTGAGTCCCCTGACAATGGCAGGAATCAGCAAGCAGGAGGCAAGAAAACTTGCAGGAAAGTTTAAACTTAGCAACTACAGAAAGCCGGCAATGACCTGTCTGGCGACGAGAATTCCCACCGGCGAGACAATAACGAAGGATAGGCTAAGGAGGATAGAGGATGCTGAGGAATTCCTGCATGGGATGGGAATTCATGACCTGAGAGTGAGGGACCAGGGTAATATCGCAAGGATTGAGGTCCCAAAGAAGAAATTTAAGGTTATTCTGGATAATAGAAAAAAGATTACAGATAGATTCAGGGGTCTGGGATTTTCGCATACATGCCTGAACATGGAGGGCAGGGATGAATAACAAGGAACCTATCAGGAAGCACGTGGAATCAATTCTCTGGCTGAGGGATGAATTGCTTGAGATGGATTCTATAGCGAAGCCGCTGATGGGGATAAAGGACTGGGACGACTCCGTCGCTGTTGAGTTTGGAGGAAAGAAACTGATTGTTTCGGCTGATGGACCTTATGCAAAGAGGCTTGTAATGAAGTCAGCCTTAATCCACGCATCCACCGACGTCGTGGTGAAGGGAGCAATGCCCCTGTTCGCTCTGGATACACTCATTGGAAGTGAGTATGAAGCCAGAGAGATGATTCAGAGTCTGAAGAGGCAGGCCCTTGCAATGGAGATCCCAATTCTTGGAGGAAATACATTCTTTGAGGAGACGGAGCCGAAGTGTTCCCTGACTGTGGCTGGAGAATTACTCACTGATGAACCAATTCGCGACTCAACAGCAAAGAAGGGGGATTCACTTCTTCTCATAGGCGAGCCGCTCTGGGGCGAGCAGGAAGAGAGGATTAAGAAGGCTAAGGCTATGTTCAGGGCGTGGTTTGATATCATCATGAATGTTGAGATTCATGCCTCAAAGGACGTTACAAAGGGTGGTCTGGTATCTACAGTCTATGAAATGGAAAAGAAATCCGGATTGGAATTCAAACTCAACAAAAACCCTCTATTGTCAATGACGAGAAATCTTGATAACCTTCTGGTTGCTGTTTCCCCTGACGATTGTGAAGGAATCCAGGCAATAGCAGAGAAGAATAAATGTAGAACCTATAAGGTCGGTGAGGTAAGCTCCGGTTGATATAATCCAGCAATATCAACTCCAATTTCAATAATCTAGGTATGTAGAAATGAACCTTGAGGACACGAACAGCCTTGGAAGCTGGCGAAATCGGGGGCGTATGGCTGATGAAAAAGGCAAATAAGGAGATCGGTTCACAGGTCTTCCAATGGTAAGACCATCAACGTGGAAAGGGCATCTAAGATTTGCTGCTGAAAAGGTTGATGAGGATGAAAAAAAGAAAAAGGAAACAATCAAAAGGCTTTTTGGCGCAGAAACTGAAGATGAGACGGCATTAAAGGGACGGCTTTACTTTTTCCCAACATTTTTTGAAGATGAAGCAGAAAAAGATGTGATAACCCCATTAGATAGAAAGACAAGAACGCCTGTAAAAGGTAAGGCACCGATATCTCTTGAAGTCATGAAACCCGGCAGCAAAGGAGAATTTTATCCTCTCTATGCTCCATACCCAAAAGGGAAGGATTTCAAAGAAGAGCAGGTTGAAGAAGATGTTTCTTGCTAAAGCTTTGAAACTCATGTTTTATACCTATGGCTTTTCTGCAAAGAAGACATCAGGATTTGGAGTGATTGAACAACTGAAAGAAGAGGATATTGAAGTTTACCCTGAGGACAAAAGAAAAATATTCTCAGTCTTATACACCGTAAATAACAATATTGTTAAGGATGGTGTATCAAAGTGAGAATTGATTTAATAGGTCAACTAGCCAAAAAGGGCAATAGCTTTACTTTTGAGGATTTGTTGAAAGTATCCGATGTTCGGAGAAATACCCTGTGGGTCATCCTTTCCCGCCTTGAAAAACAGGGTTGGATTGAAAGAATTGAAAAAGGAAAATACATGATTATTCCCCTTGGAGCAAAGAAAGGGGAATATACCCTCCATGAGTTTCTTATTGCCTCAATGCTTGTCAGGCCCTACGCAATCGCCTACTGGAGTGCCTTGAATCATTATGGCTTTACTGAGCAGATACCGATGACTGTATTTGTTCAAACAACTGCGAGGAGGAAAAAGCAGAAAATAGCGATTTTTGGGGTTAAATACCGGATTGTCAGGATTAAAGAGGATAAATTCTTTGGTATAAGGAAGGAATGGATTGAAGAAACTCAAATTAATATCACAGACAAAGAAAAAACTATAGTGGATTGTCTTGATAAACCCCAATATTGCGGAGGGATAGTGGAGGTAGCAAAAGCATTGAGAAACGAAAAATTAGACAGGAAGCAACTCTCTAAATATGCTTACCAGATTAAAAACTCCGGGGTAATAAGAAGATTGGGGTATCTCTGCGATTTTTTAGGCATTAAGAT
>WALD01000071.1 GCA_015523055.1 Candidatus Altarchaeota archaeon | reverse complement strand
TGATAGAAAGGGACGGCAGGGACGTCCTTTTCAGAGTTGGTTGTGAAGCAGGGACATATATCAGAAAAATGTGCCGCGATATTGGTCTCGTTCTCGGCACGGGGGCCCACATGCAGGAACTCCGGAGAACGAAGGCAGGCCCATTTGATGAGAATTCTCTTGTGACCCTGCACGACCTCAAGGATGCCTACGAATTCTATCGCGATTCAGGCGACGAGTCAGAGCTCAGAAGATACATCCTTCCTGTAGAATCTGCAGTTAAACATCTTAAGAGGATATGGATAAATGATGGGGCTGTAGATGCACTATGTCACGGGGCGGACCTCAATGCCCCCGGCATTTGTAGAATGGACAGCAGGATAGAGCTCAGCAACATTGTAGCTATTTTCACTCTAAAGAATGAGCTTGTAGCAATAGGAAGCAGCCTTCGAAGCTCCAGCGAGATTATGGACATGCGAAAAGGAAGGGTGGTGGATATGGAAAGGGTTATCATGCCCCCGAGCACATACCCCCGAAAGTGGAATCTCAGGTAACTTTTACTCCTGAATCCATATCCTAATAATCAAACAACTCCGACCCTGGCGATCAGACAATCCTCGGTCGTTACCACCACCACCCAACCCATCAACAAGCTGGGGGTGGATATGGCCGAGTCTTTCAGATTTGGACATGTGTCTGAGCCGCAGGCTCAACCACATACGACTCGCTTCGCTCGTACGGCCACCCCCATCATGTTCACTTCATTCACATGCCGAGGTGGCGGAGTCTGGTCAACGCGCAGGCCTGCTAAGTCTGTGGCCCTTGCGGCCTCTTGGGTTCAAATCCCAACCTCGGCGAACTGTCAATAAAGGTAGAATTCCCCGGCAAAAAAGCGGGGAAATTCTCAATCAATCAGGGCCCGTAGATCAGCATGGTAGATCGTCCGCTTGGCAACATTAGCTAAACTGCGGGAGGCCTCGGGTTCAAATCCCGACG
This sequence comes from Candidatus Altarchaeota archaeon, assembly GCA_015523055.1. Classification (GTDB taxonomy): domain Archaea; phylum Altiarchaeota; class Altiarchaeia; order IMC4; family QMZM01; genus WALD01. The sequence goes on along the minus strand of WALD01000071.1, from coordinate 26,649 downwards.
GGTCCAATCCTTAGAAGAGTTGACCACTACATAGAACCAACAGGGGCCGTAGGGTAGCTTGGCATCCTTCCAGCCCGGGGCGCTGGTAACCCGAGTTCGAATCTCGGCGGCCCCAAACCCATCAGAACCGTAAAGTATTTAAAGGTAAAGCAACATAGTAAGATATGTAACGGAAGGAGGCTGAATATACTTTTTATATAATTCTTCAGGTGGTTGGACCTGGAGTTTTCCATTCAGGCTTTATGCTTTCGTTCAGTTGGTTGTTTTTGAGGTGGTAAAATGGAAAAGAGTGTATGTAAAGCATGCGGGAGCACAAATTTTGTTGTAGACTACAGACATGGCGAGATTCTGTGCAAAAACTGCGGTTTAATTCTAAACGACAAGGTCTTTGATTTCGGCCCGGAATGGAGGGCATTCAATGAGGACCAGATGGATAAACGAGCAAGAACCGGAGGCCCTATAAAATATGCAAAACAAAATATCGGACTGACTACTGAGATTGATAGATATGACCGGGACATAAAAGGCAGTGCAATTCCAACGGAGAGGAAGGCCCAGCTCTACAGGTTGAGGAAGTGGCAGAGGCGATCCAGAATGGGCACCTCAGTCGACAGGAATCTATCCATTGCTCTTCCGGAGCTTGACCGTATGTGCGCCAATCTCAATGTTTCAGACAACATAAAAGAAGAATGTGCTCGCTGGTATAGAAAGTGCGTAAATAAAGGGATAGTGAGGGGGAGGTCGATAGAGAGCGTAATAGCAGCCATAATCTATCTCGTATCAAGGAATCATCATCTACCCAAAACATTGGACGAGTTAAAGGAGGTATCTGGAGTCAAAAAGAAGGAAATCGGAAGAAGTTATAGAACTATCTGCAGAAGACTTAATCTGAGAATGCCAGTAATAAAGGCAGCAGATTATGTTCCAAGACTTGCGAGCCAGCTGAAGGTTTCAGGAAAGACCGAAGCCAAGGCGATGGAGATGCTTGAAAAAGCCAGGAAGAAAGGGATAATTGCAGGAAAGGTGCCGATAAGTATCGCAGCAGCAGCAATCTTCCTGGCAGGAAGGGTGACAAACGACAAGAATACAGAGAGGATAACAGGGTTCTCCAACATTCCCGAGTCGGCGATAAAGAACCGTTACGATGAACTCGTAAAGGAATTGCACAAGAAGAAGCTCATAGAAAAGTATCCGGTTCCTGAACCGTCCCCGGCGTGAATTCAATCGGGTGAATTTTCATTTACCCTTTAAAATCGTGCTGACGTCCTTTGATACCTCAGTTTTAGTGACTACTGTAAGGAGATCGTTCCTCTTCAGGATCTCATCAGACGAAGCAATTATCACCTCACCGTTTCGGGAGATAAGACATATCATTGAACTGGGTGGCATGGCTACATCCCTGATCCTCTTCCCATCCAGATCTTCATTTGACAGTTTGATTTCGACTATCTCAGCTCTGCCCTTTCCTATTGATGCGATGCTCTTACTCGTGCCCTGGGTTATGGCATTCTTGAAGTAGCTGACAAGAGCAGCAATAGGGCTTATCGCAGCAGTAATCTCCAGACCAAGATAAAGGTCCTGTTTGCTCTGGTCGTTCACCTTAGAAACAATTCTTATTTTATCAAACTTCTTTACAATCTGGCAGATAGTCAGGTTGGTATTATCATCCTTTGTCAGAACCACAACAGCATCAGCCTTTTCAATTCCTGCATCACTGAGAATTTCCGGATTGCTTCCGTCGCCGTTTATTATGAGAGCGTCCATTGACTCAGCCAGTTCTTTTGCTCTCTTTTCATCCTTCTCGACTATGACTATCTCATGCTCTTCGTTGATAAGGTGCTTGGCCAAAGCAGCACCTATACCACCACAACCGATAATTATAACATACATCTTGGGTCTTATATTAATCTCGAAGGTATATATAAGTAATCGCCATTCCTTAAAAAGGAGGGAAGAATCAATAAAAGATGATTGATGAAACAAAAATAACGAGGATGATATTAGAAAATGCCGTTAAGGATATTATAGATAGCCTTGATATCGATGTTGCCATAGCGGGCGGAGGCCCCGCTGGCCTGGTGGCAGCAAAATATCTGGCAGATGGAGGAGCATCTGTTTCACTTTTTGAGAGGAAACTCTCTGTTGGAGGAGGTATGTGGGGAGGGGGTATGATGTTCCCCAAGATTATAGTCCAGGAGGAGGCAAAGGGAATTCTTGATGACTTTGGCATAAACTATATAGAGGATAAAGATATTGCGAATCAGGAATTCACAATAAATGACGAAGCTTTAGATTCGCCATCAAAACAATATGTTGCGAATTCAATAGAATCAGTGGCAAAGCTGACGTCAAACGCAATTGACTCTGGGGCGAAAATCTTCAATGCAATCTCTGTTGAGGATGTTATGATAAGAGAGAATGAGATTACGGGATTCGTCATTAACTGGAGTGCAGTTGATGTGGCAGGGTTTCATGTAGACCCCCTTACCATTGCCTCAAAATTCTCAGTTGATGCAACCGGCCATCCGGCGGAGGTCTGCCACATTACACAAAGGAAGGTCGGCAAACTCAATACCCCCTCAGGAGAGGTTGAGGGTGAATGCTCCATGTGGGCCAGGAAGTCCGAAATTCTCGTTGTTGAAAATACCCGGGAGATATATCCCAATCTCTATGTTGCTGGTATGGCAGCCAACGCAGTCTTCGGAGCTCCAAGAATGGGCCCCATCTTTGGAGGTATGCTACTCTCCGGCAGGAAGGTGGCGGAAATAATTCTGGAAAGGCTATGAGAGACTAAGTGGGAAAGAAGCACTGGGATTATTATCCTAATACGGCCTTTCTCACACTCTCCAGATCTGCATCAATAACAGTTGGTTTGTTCTGGAATTTTGGATGAATTCCCTTCAGCTTTCCCAGATGATAATTTATCGTTGCATCCGGGTCCTTCAAGACATTCCCTGTTATTATACACACCACTTTCTCTTTGCTGTCTATCACCCCTGTATCAAGTAGCTTCTTCGCCCCCGCTACCGATGCTGCTGACGCAGGTTCACATCCTATCCCCGATGAATCAATTATGGCCTTGGCATCCATTATCTCCTGATCTGACACCTCCTCAACAACTCCGCTACTGAACTTTATGGCCCTCATTGCCTTCTTCCAGCTGATTGGATTTCCGATTTTAATGGCTGTTGCTATTGTCTCGGGCTTATCTACGGCATCCAATTCATCCTTTTTTCCCTTCCACATCTTATAGAATGGATTGGCACCAGTGGCCTGGACTGAAGCAATCCTCGGCACCTTATCAATCAGCTCCAGTTCTTTCAGCTCCATCAGTGCCTTCCCAAAGGCTGAAGAATTCCCCAGATTTCCGGCAGGGACAACAATCCAGTCAGGTGGATTCCACTCCAGTTGCTGAATTAATTCGAATATTATGGACTTCTGACCCTCAATCCTCCAAGGGTTGATTGAGTTCAGGATATACATGCCAAATTCCATTGAGGACTCCTGAACGAGGGCCATCGCCCTGTCGAAGTTACCCTTTATCTGAAGGACATGGGCCCCATACGCAAGGGCCTGGGACAGCTTCCCGAATGCAATCATTCCTTCTGGGATAAACACCACCGACCTGATTCCTGCGAGCGAAGCATAAGCTGCCATCGATGCGGATGTATTCCCTGTGGAGGCACAGGCAACAATCTCCATTCCTAGTCTTTTTGCCTCGGATATACCGGGACTCATTCCACGGTCTTTAAACGAGCCTGATGGATTCTCTCCTTCGTGCTTAAGCACAATGTCCCTGATTCCGGTATAGGCGGAAACCTTCTCATGCCTGTAAAGGCGGGTGTTTCCCTCTGCTCTGGAGACAATGTCCCTCTTCTCAACCAAGGGATGTATCATCTCCCTGAATCTCCATACCCCGCTGCTGTAGGGGAATTCTCTGGAGCCGAGCCTTGAATCAAAGAGCTCCCTTGAAACATTCAGTTCAGCAATGTCCGGAATCACATCCAGCAATCCGGAGCACTTCTCACACCTGTAAAACGCACCGGGCTGGAATTCTTCCCCACAGTCGATGCATTTCAATACTACTTTCATAGTATATAATTATTCACCCTGAGGTTATAATATGCATAAAATAAAAGCGGTCTTCTTTGATGTGGATGATACACTTTATGACAGCACCTTTCAGGCTGAATCAGCCAGAAGGAACGCAATAAAGGCGATGATAGAGGCGGGCCTTAATCTAACTGAGGAGACAGCAATGAGGTCGCTGAGGAGGATAGTGAGGAGGTTTGGATCCAACTATCTGGGGCACTTTAACGAGCTCCTCAGGGAGTCAGGATATAATGGAAACCCCCGCATCATGGCGGCAGGACTTATCGCCTATCACAACACAAAACTCACCTGCCTTGTACCGTTCCGCGATACAGTTCCCACCCTGCTCAGCCTCAGAGACCGTAACTATAAACTGGGGATCATAACCAACGGCCTTGCAGTCAAGCAATGGGAGAAGCTGATAAGGCTGGGGATTCAGCACTTCTTTGATTCCGTCATAATCTCAGAGGAGATAGGCAGGGAAAAGCCCGACCCGAGGATATTCAAACTTGCTATTGACAGCCTCAAATGCAAACCATCAGAGGCTATGATGGTGGGCGACCGCATCGACAGGGACATAGTAGGAGCCAAGAAGATAGGCATGCTGACGGTTCAGATTCTTAAAGGCAATCAAAGAGATAGCATAAAAAATTCTGAAGAGGAGCCAGACTACATAATCCCAGAACTCAGGGACATACTCAATATCCTGGAAAAATAGAACTAAACTCTTGCAACCATGGTTTTGGCTGCCATATCCCCCAATCTCTGATCTTTTTCTGTTAGAAGTATCAGAATTGCCCCTACCAAGTACAGCACAGGAAGCACATCTACAATTCTCAGGATGTTCCGCATAAATGATTTCCCATAGTCTGGGACCCTGCCCTCCTCACCAATAACCTTAATGCCAACTACCCTCTTCCCGATAGTCTGTCCTCCTCCGGCTGGTCCTTCAAGCAGTATAAAGTAGATAAAAGCAATAAACACTGTAAAAATAAGACTGACGATTCCGGCAAAGACAATCACCAATATAGGACACATCCCTGTCAAAATTCCTATCACACCCAAGAACATCATCAGACTAAGGAATATAATGACAAGGATAACACTATCCAGAATCAGAGCGATAAATCTTCTGGCAAGGAGATTAAAATCCGTCATCTAATTAGAATAGTAATAAAGAAAGAAAAAGGAAATTAGACCTTCAGCTTTGGGTAGAGTTCCCCGAAGGCCGTCATGCTCGTGACTCCCGTCGCGAAGCTCGCTATTGCCATGCCTACAAATGGGATGAAGGCAAGAACTATCGACAGCACAACTGAGTATACTCCGACCACTATCCATGTCACGAAGTAGTCTTTATTGAGCGTCTTCTTCACTATCTCACCCACCCTGAATGCGGCTCCAAACCTGAAGTCGTTCGCTACGAAGGTAATTGTCACAGAGGGTATAAGGTATACAAAAAGTATAGCGAGGGCCATTATGATTATCATGCCCATACCCATGCCTGCCGTTCCCATATCTGCGCCCTGCGTGACCGCCATAAATGCACCGCCTGCAAAAATAGCCATCAATATAACGAGGGGTATTGCATATATAATAAGAATAACAATCGCCAGCAGCCCCTTGACAAACAGGTCGCCCCACTCTGCCCACTCAGGCAACTTATAGTCACCGTTCATCGCACTCTTCGCGCACTTCAAGGTATATCCTACCTCAAGAAAATTCACAATAGGTATTATGGACAGAACAGCCCCGATAATAAACTTCGCCAGGTCCGTAAATGGCCGCTTTATGGCCATTCCAAAGTCAGTCATATAAATCACCTATCCTTATATTTGTTGTTTGGATATAAATACTTAATGTTAGGTCAAATGAACTCAAAGAAGGTTGGCGAAAAAGAAGGAAATGCCCCCGTAAGGGTTAAAGTTGCTGGAAAGAGTTTAATCGGACAGTCGGCTATTGAATACATGACAACCTATGGCTGGGCAGTTCTTCTAATTCTCATTGTGGGCATGGTTCTTTGGCAGATGGGGGCATTTACCCCGCCAAGTCCGCCCCCGGGATGCAGGGGATTCTCACATATTACTGTGCTGGATCACAGTGCATCCAGAAATGACAACATGGTTTATCTTGTGCTTACTAATGAGGCAGGGACAAAACTCCGGATTTCTTCTGGGGGCATATCCTCAAGCATTGCTGATGTTTCATGCGATACCGCCCCCTCGTCTGACATAGACCCATTCAGGCCTGGCCAGGGTGTGAGGGTAAACATAAGCTGTAGTGACCTATCTGCCAATTATGCTGCTGGAGAATACTACAGAGTACATATTAATATATCTTATACCAACCCCTCCTCGGGAATGACACATAAGAGCGCCGGGGAGTGTTGGGGCTCTGTTGAATAATCAAAGAATTTCTCTGATTTCATCCATACCGATCTCCTTCTGGCTGCCGGAATTCATATCCCTCAGAACGACCAGGCCCTTCTTTAGCTCCCTCGGCCCTACAATTATGGTGTATTTGGCATTAATCCTTGACGCATATTCGAGAATCTTACCGAGCTTCCTGTTCATGAGGTCAACCTCTACAGAGCATCTGCCCCTGAATCTCGACGCAATCTTGATGGCCTCTTCTCTAACCTCGTTGCTTACCGGAGCCACAACGAGATCAATCCTCCTCTCCGGAACCCTGATATCCTGCTCCCTCACAGCATCAATGATCCTGTCAAAGCCAAAGGCAAATCCTACCGCAGGCACATCAAGGCCGGAAAATAATCCAATCAGGTTATCATATCTCCCCCCACCACATATCTGGTTCTGGGCACCAAGGCCATCAACTCTGATCTCAAAGACCATGCCGGTATAATATTCAAGGCCCCTGGCAATCCCAAGGTTGATAGAGTAATCAACCTCCATCAAATCAAGATACGATAGAATTTCCTTGAATTCCTCAAGGGCTTTTAAGGAATGAGTATGTCCCCTGATAAGTTTAGTTACCCTACCAATAACTCTCTTGTCTCCCTTCATATCCACCAGATCAAAGAATATTCTGTCCTTGACCAGCTTCTCAGCCCTGTCCCTCTGACCCCTGTCAATGGCGCTGATAACCCCATTCTGGACCTCTCTGTTAATCCCCAAATCCTGCATCAGCCCTCTCAGGATGCCAAGATGACCCACCTCAAGCTTGAACTTAAGGCCAATGCTCTTCAGGGACATTGCAGCGATATCTATAACCTCTGCATCGCTTTCGGGACCTTTTGGTCCAATGAGTTCTATGCCAATCTGCCAGAATTCCCTATATCGCCCTTTCTGGGGCTCTTCGTAGCGAAACATGGGACAGGAATAATAGACTTTGACCGGTTTTTGCTCCGCCCTTAATTCCTCGGCGAACATCCTGCATACTGAGGCAGTAGCCTCCGGTCTGAGACACAATTCTCTCCCTCCTTTATCCCTGAAGATGTACATGTGCTGCTGAATCTCCTTACCTGACTTGAGCATGAAAAGCTCAGACCTCTCAAAGGTAGGGATCAGAATCTTCCTGTAGCCGTAGTTCTCGATTGTGGAGGAAATCCTCTTCTCAATCAGATCCCTCCCCCACATCTCATCCGGAAGGAAGTCCCTTGTCCCCCTTGGTTTCTCTATTCTCATTTTATGTGTTTAGCAACCCCTATTGTAAATCATTTCTTGTATACCTTTGGCTTTTTATCCTAAATATCGGCTCAAAGACCTGTCAACGCCGGATAGAATGGTATTCTGACAGCGACTTCTTCAGCTGCTCAACAACCGCACTTACAGAACCAAGGGCGTTGCCATCGACCTTCTCAGCCGGAATTCCAATCAGTGAATTCATCACCGCATAGCTGGAGCAGGCAATTCCCTCCAGGTTATAACCCCCTTCCAGTTCAACCATAAGTTTTCCGCTGCATAATTCTTCTGCCAGAGACAGCATCATCTCAGTCATGAAGCCATAGCCCTTCTCCGTTAGTTGTAAACCTGATATAAAATCGTCCCTATGCGAGTCAAAGCCAGCAGATATCGCAATGAATTCCGGTCTGTAGCTTCTCGCAAGAGGGATAACCAGTTCATCCAGGACATAGATATAATCTGAATTTCCTGCTCCGGGGCGCATGGGAACATTCACCGTGTATCCCTTGCCCTCCCCCTCACCAAGCTGCTCCGCAAAACCAGTGCCGGGATAAAAGGAAACCGGGTCCTGGTGAATGGATATGTTCAGGACAGAAGGGTCATCATAGAAGATGTCCATCGTTCCATTAGCTGCATGGGCATCCCAGTCCAGAATAAGAATTCTCTTCAGACCCATACTCTCCTGAAGATACCTTGCCATGACGGCAACATTATTGAAATAACAGAAACCCATTCCCCTGTCCCTCGTTGCATGATGCCCCGGTGGTCTTACAAGAGCAAAAGAATTCTCAAATTCCCCCCTGGCGACGACATCCCCTGCCAGCATCACTCCCCCTGCAGCAAGCCGTGCTATATTGTATGTATCTGCCCGGACAAAGGTGTCGGCATCAATCGGGCCTCCACCTTTCGCGCATATATCTCTAATGAATTCCACATACTCTCTCCTATGAACCCTTAGAAGGTCTTTATCCGAACACGAAGAGGGATTAAGAATCTCAACCCTCTCGAAAATTCCCCCGTTCCGGAGGTAGTCCATTATTGAAATCAGCCGCTCTCTCCGCTCTGGGTTCCCCGGCCCGGCTTCATGCTTCAGATAATCATCATGATATATCAGGGCTGTTTTGGTCATCTTGAACCCCCCTTCTTTCAGAAAAAGAAAAACAGATAAGGCATTTAGATAAACGTAACGGTTAACGCCCTTTATCCCTTATAGGCGCCTCAAGGAATTTAATTTTGTCTGTTATAATTGAGGAAGCAGATATAAAAACAGAATAGATGTTTGATTCAACGCAGCATATAGCGATTACCTATAGCATCCGCAATCTGAACAGCTCTCTTTGCCGCTTTGACATCATGCACCCTGACCATATCGGCACCGTTCATCACAGCCACAGTTATTGCAGCAAGAGTCCCCTCCAATCTTTCTTCAACCGGAAGGCCAAGAACATTTCCTATAAAGGACTTTCTTGATGCACCCACAAGGATTGGAAAGCCCAATGACCTGAATTCCATCAATCGGTTAATGATTTCAAGGTTATGCTCCGTTGTCTTCCCAAAACCAATTCCCGGGTCAATTATAATGCTGTCCTTTGAAATCCCGGAGTTAATTCCAGATTCACTCCTCTCCCTCAGAAATCCCATAATATCTCCAATAACATCTTTATAATATGGATTCTCCTGCATGTTCTTTGGAGTCCCCTGCATATGCATTATAACTACGGAGGCGTCATGCTCTGCAATTAACTCAATCATCCCCTCACTCCTCAGGCCATTAATATCATTTACCATTGAAGCCCCCTTCTTTAGTGCCTCTTTCGCAACCTCTGTTTTATATGTATCTATCGAAACAGGAATCCGGGTCTTCTTTAACTCCCTGATGACTGGAATCACTCTCTCAAGCTCCTCCTCCACAGAAACAGGCTCCGCTCCAGGTCTTGTGGATTCTCCCCCAACATCTATAATATCTGCCCCGTCCCTGATCATAGACCTTGCCTGCTCAACAGCATCGTTTAGATTATTGTATATCCCATCTCCGCTGAAAGAATCTGGAGTAAGATTGAGAATTCCCATAATCCTTGTTCTTTCTTCAGATTTCGTATCAAAATTCCTGAGGACTGCCCCGATCTCCATGGCAAGCCCAGGTAAGCCGAATGGCTGACGCTCCAGCTTTGGAATGAGCATTTTATACTGTTTGAGTGTTCCCATTAATAGAACATTAGTGTTCTCTTTTTTAGAACAGAGTGTATCCCATGAAACAGCACACTCTCCGCCAACGGCAAGAATCTCCTGCTTCAGGATATTTGCGGCTCTTGCATCAATGTCTTCAATCCGTACTGCCCTTTGAACTGCCTTGGGCGCCATTATCTCCACCCCATCCTTACCCGAACCTATGCCCTCTATCTCCTTCCTTGCATCTTCCAGATTTAGAATCAGCCTGATTCTTGCATTATTTGACATCTTCCCCCAGCAGGAATCTCCTTGCCTCCCCCACCGTAAATAATGAACCGGTTATAAGCACCATATCCTCATTCCCGGCCTTGTTCATAGCATAATTTACAGCATCTGGAATTCTGTCCTTAAGAACAACCTCTTTACCATTATTCCTGAATTCTTCTATTATTATCTCCGGCTCTATTGAATTCCCCTCAAAGCGGGTTACAATTACAACATCTGCAATCTGTGAAATTTCCTTCACCATCTCCGGAACTGCTTTCCCTCTTGATATCCCGATGACAAGAATCACTCTCTTATATACAAAATCCTTAAGGATAGAGTTTTTAAGCGCCCTTATTCCATCAGGATTATGAGCTCCATCGAGAACGACCATCGGTTCCCTGCTTATAATCTCAAGCCGCCCCGGCCATCTCGCCTCCTTCAGCCCCTGCCTGACCGAGTCTTCACTTATTAATAATCCCTTTCTCCTCATTGCTTCTATTACCCCAACAGCAACGGCTGCATTAAAAATCTGGTGTTCACCGAGAAAGGGAATTCTCAGCTCCCCATAGTCACATATCCCGTTCAGATAAAATCTCTGAACCTCCAAATCTGAATTCACCCGTCTGTATCTTATATCTCTGCCAACAATGAGTAATTCTGAACTCTTCTCCGCACAAACGTCCCTTATAACCTCCAGTGCCTCTCCTTCCGCCCCCGTGACAAGGACAGACCCCTCTTTTATAATCCCTGCCTTCTCCATTGCTATCTCCTTTATAGAATCTCCAAGTAGTCTTTGATGGTCCACGGCAATGTTCGTTATAACTGATACTATAGGCTCCACGACATTCGTGGCATCAAGCCTGCCGCCAAGTCCGACCTCAAGAACAACAAAATCCACATTCTTCCCGGCAAAGTAGCTGAGAGCCATCGCAGTAACAACCTCAAAGAAGGTCGGTCCCGGGGCCCTGCTCTTTATTTCCTCCACCAGAGGCTCCATCCTTTCAACCATCTCAATAACCTCATCCCTCTCGATAAACATTCCATTGATGCTTATCCTCTCCTCAAACCTGTTAAGATGGGGGGAGGTAAACAGACCCGTCCTGTAGCCATCGCTTCTCAGAATTGAAGAAACCATTGCACACACAGAACCCTTTCCATTCGTTCCAGCAACATGCACAAACCTTAGCCCTGATTCAGGATTGCCGAGCATCGAAAGCAACTCTCTCGTATAATCCAGCCTCAGTTCAACCCCTGATTTTCTCAGACTATATAGATAGGTAATGGCCTGAATGTAATCCATAGAGTAAATCTCTTGGAGTTAGGGCTTAAATCACGAATCCCCGCAAGGAAGCCCACCTGTTTAGCTAGGGGGGGAATTGCGGGCTTTGGGACATAATTCACATATTCCACACCTTGGTAGCTAATATCTCTTTCAGATTTCCAGAACTTACAGCCGCAAAGACAGTCAATTATGAGTATATTGTGTGATTCCAGATATTTAAACACGGATTGAAGCACTCAATGCTTAAAACACCTGATCCCGGTAAAAATCATCGCAATCCCATGCTCATCGGCGGCCCGGATACATTCCTCATCCCGGATTGAGCCTCCAGGCTGGATTATCGCTTTAATCTCGGCCTCGGCTGCAGCATCAATTGAATCCCTGAACGGAAAAAAGGCATCTGAGGCAAGAACAGAGCCGGCCGAATTCTCTCCAGCCTTCCATATTGCAATCCTTACCGAGTCAATTCTGCTTGGCTGTCCTGCACCAATACCAACAGTATGTTCATCCTTTGCAAGAACTATCGCATTAGACCTGACGTGCTTCACAACCTTCCATGCAAACAACAGAGAATTCAATTCCTCATTCGTCGGCTTCTTCTCCGTAACCACCTTCATATCATCCTCCCCCAACGGCTTCGTATTCGGGGTTTGAACGAGGAGCCCACCGGAAACCTGTCTAAAGCTGAACCTCCTCTCAGGAATTTCATCCATATTCAGCTCAAGAATTCTTAAATTCTTCTTTCTGCTCAGGATCTTCATTGCCTCATCCCTGAATGAGGGAGCGACTATTCCTTCTATAAACATCCTGCTCATCTCCTCCGCCGTTTCTTTATCAACCATTCTGTTGACCGCGACAATGCTCCCAAAGGCGGAATACTCATCACAGGCATAAGCCTTCCTGTATGCCTCAATCAACTCATCCGATGAGGCAATTCCCGACGGATTGGTGTGCTTTATTATGGCAACGGTCGGCCTTTTGAATTCCCTGATGAGAGAAAGAGCAGCGTCCATATCCAGTATATTGTTAAATGACAATTTCTTTCCCTGAATCTTCTTCGCATTGGTTATGCAAGAACCCTTCCGTATCAGTTCTTTATAGAGTGCAGCATCCTGGGAGGGGTTCTCCCCGTATCTGAGCATTTTCGGATTCTCATACCTCAATGAAAGAAGCTGGGGAAACCTCTCTGTTTCCCCTATCAGATACTCATAGATCAGGGCATCATAGTCAGACGTCACCCTGAACGCCTCAAAGGCCATTGCCTTTCTCTTTTCATAACCTATGTCCCCCGTCTTCTCCAGCTCCTCAAGAATCTCCGGATACTGCTTTGTAGATATAACCACCACTACATCCTGAAAGTTCTTGGAAGCCGCCCTTATCATTGCAGGGCCTCCAACATCAATATTCTCTATGGCATCCTGCATGTCGCAACTCTTTGATATCGTCTCCTTGAAGGGATAGAGGTTTACAACAAGCATATCAATAGGGATTATCCCATGTTCCTTCAGTTGCTTTCTATGCATCTCTTTGTCATGGATGCTCAGCAGTGCAGCATGAATTCCCGGATGCAGGGTCTTTACCCGCCCATTTAGAATCTCAGGAAACCCGGTAACCTCCTCCACCCTCTTTACCGGTATCCCGTTCTCGTGCAAGAGATTTGCTGTCCTGTCAGTAGCAATAATCTCAATGCCAAGCCTCGTCAGGGATTTTGCAAATTCCACAATCCCGGTCTTGTCAGAAACGCTCAGTAAAGCTCTTTTAATTCTCATTTTTTGGAAATTTTCGGAAGGTAGTTACAGTCATCTCCAAAGATGTCTTTGATGTGATATTTTGTCACAGGTTCAAAATCATTTGGTTCATTCTCGGAGGTCCACTCCCCATACCCCACCCCGTCAATTAGCAGAATTTCGTTATCCATCATGCCACCATTAATCTTGTCAACTACCCCTCCCTAACGGAAGGGGCTTGTAACTAATCTCAGACGATTTTGTTTGGTGCAACGAAGGCGCCTTCATCAATCGCTACATTTGGCTGGTTGACAACAGCCTGCTCAACGAGGGCTTGCCCAAGTTGAGAGATGTTCACGCTGGCATTTAAGTCAGCGTTTTCACTAAAACCACAAGATTTACAATGGAAGAAACCTTTATTTCGGTTGGAAGAGGCGATGAAGCCACATTTACTGCACCTCTGAGAGGTGAATCTTGGGTCAACCAAGATTATCTCTTTTCCAAGAGCTTCAGCTTTGTAACTGAGAAACTGCCTGAACTGGAAGTAAGCCCAGTTGCTTCTCATTCTGTTAAATCGCTTTCCTTTTCTGCCTTTCCTAATGTTTTTCAGTTCTTCCAAAGCAAATACCCCAGAGTCTTTATTAACAATCTTCTTACTGAGGCAATGGTTGAAATCAGCCATGAACCGTCTTTCTCTTCCACTAATCTTTTTAAGTTTCCTTTTAGCGGAACGAGTGCCTTTTTGCTGAAGACATCGCCTCAGATGAGCATACTTTCTTTTAATACCTCTAATCTTAGAGGCTTTAATGATAGTTCCATCAGAGCAAACAGCAAAGTTCTTCAGTCCCAAATCAATGCCAAGAACCTTTCTATTCTTAGAAGGAGCAATCTCTCCGTTCTCAACAACCACATGAACTTTATAATGTTTTCTGTTAATTCCAACCTGAACTACCTTAACTTTCCAGTTAATGTATTTTTGAAAGTAGTTAGGCACTGCAACCCTAAACTTTCTTCTCCCACCAACCAAAGTGAGTTGAACTTCACCAGAGCCAAGAAACACTTTGGAAGTTCTAAGGTCAAAATGAATAGTAGAAAGGGGTTTCTTAAGAGTTTTCTTTCTGTATCTGTTTCCTTTCAGCATCTCAGTAGCATTATCTCTTGCACATTGAATCAAAGCAGATGGAAAATTAGGAAAGTCATTGCGAACTTGCCTATACAACGCATTATGGAGTTTCTTCTTAGAATTCGTCCTGAGTTCAAAACATTTCTGAATATGCAAATTAGAAATAGTGTTATACTGCTCAATAGTTTCTATTATCTCCTCATTCATAGGCATGTTCAGTTTAATTGTTCGTTGCACCATTTATGGTCATTCATTTGCATTCAGAGTATTTAAATACTCATTATCGGCTAGGATCTCCTCCCAAAAGGGAGGAGTCTTAGCCGTCTTTTAGATAAATCACAGGAGATAAATATCAAGCTCCGCCCCTTGATTCACCAAGTTTAATTCCGGAGGCAATAAGGTGAGCAACCCTTATCGGCTCCGGGATCAGGCTCCGTGTGGAGGATAGCTTTACTATGCTGGCCGCATCCCCGAAGTTGAGCCCGTGGAACTGGATATAGATATATCTCCCTTTTTTTGTTTCAACCCTCCGGGGAATCCCCGCCTTTTTTATACACGCATTATAGAATTCAGCGTGGGTTAGATGCTTTATCGCCTTCTTTATTTTGTTAAGGTCGGGCATCTTCCTCACGACGATGATTATTGGAAGCCCGGTTTCTTCAAATACCTGTTTTATATCCACAAGATTAAATCCAGCAAAACCCAGTCCATCAAGCATTATAACCCGGATGTCTTTAAATTTGCACTCGTTTACCATTCTGATAACCGTGTCAGTTGCATCCCTGCCGTCAACCCTGACCTCTGCCCTGAGAATTCCGTCAATCCACTCCCCGCCCCTGAATATGGTGCCTATCAACATCGTTTTTCTGTCGTTTCTGATGTCAAAGGGGGCATCATCTATGCCCAGAATTCTAATCTCCTTCTTTATACGGTAGAATTTCGTCTCTTTCATATCTCTCTTACCTTCATATCTCTCTTATATTCCTGGAATCTTATGGGTTTATATGGATTCTGTTGGAATGGTTATCTCGTCAGATGGGAGCGAGATTGACATTCTGGTAAAGAGCGAACTGATTGAGCTGGGAACTATTCTCAGGATCTCTGGGTCCTACGGCATTGTTGCCCACATGTTCTACAAAGAGGATGAAAAGATAGGCTCAAAACAGAGATTAATTGCAAGGGTGCAGATATTCGGAAGGCTCTCCAACGGAAGTTTGGTAAGGATTAAGAAACCCATTGAACCCTACACAGAGGTATTTCTTGCAGATAAAGAAGAACTTGAGGGAATTCTTTCCTCTAAACCAAAGATAAGCATTGGCAGGGTCTATGGAAGCAGAGCAAGAGCGTTCCTGAATCCTGCAGAGTATGACAGGCATCTTGCGATTCTGGCAAGCACGGGAGCAGGAAAATCGTACGCGGCTGCCAACCTGATCAAGGAATTCTCCTCTCTTGGACTACCGATAATAGTTATTGATACTCACGGGGAATATCCAGGATTATTATCAAGCTGTGTAGATGATTCAACCGTTATTGACATACATACCGTAAAGCACCCGAAACAGGGATACAGAGAGTTGAAGATTCCGGTCTCCGAGCTTTCTGCTGATGACTTCTCGCATTTTACTTATATGAATGAAAACCAGAGGTCTGCACTGGACCTTATTCTTGATAGGCTGAGTGGGAGGGAATTCCTGCTGCAGGATATAATCAAGGAATGTGATAATGTTGATAATAAAGTAATCCATGAAGAAACTGCAAATGCCCTGAAGAGGAGGATGATGAGTCTGGAGAGGACATTCAGGAATGTTTTTGACAGGTTGGGAACCGATATCAGGGGGATGGTAAAGCCTCATCAGATAACAATCATTGACGCCTCCTATGCTCCGCAGGGGGTAAGACAGGCAGTCGTTTCCTACATAGCAAAGGAATTGTTGCAGGGAAGAATTCGCAGGGAGAATGAGATGGAGAATTCCATTGAATTCCCTCTTCTTCTCGTCGTTGAGGAAGCACATAATTACTGCAACCCCGGAATTTCCCATTCCTGTAAATACCAGCTGCAGAGAATCGCATCAGAGGGCAGGAAGTTCGGCATTGGTCTATGTGTTATATCGCAGAAGCCGAGCAAGATTGATGAGGGTATCCTGTCGCAGTGCAATACAGGAATCTACATGCATATAACGAATCCGAATGATAAAGACCATATAAGGAAATCCTTTGAGTCAATAAATGATGAGATAATAAAGGACATGGATAGCCTTGATGTGGGGGAATGCATCATAGCCGGGGCAATGAACCGTATACCCTTTTTTATATGCGAGGTGGACAGGATTGAGATTAAAAAGGACAGCAGGAAGAAGTTTGACTTCAGGATTCCGGAGAGGGTTGAGGTGGGGGGGTTTGGCTATGTCTGATGAGATAAAGGAGGCGATATGATGAAAAAGATATGGATTACACTGCTTGTTTTGGTTTTGGTTTGCCCACCGGTTATTGTAGCTCATAACGACAGTCATAATTCTAAAGCCATAGTAAACATAGTAAAACATCCTGAATCAAAGGGGATTGGTCAGGTCAAAAGAGATATGCAGAAGAGCCTATCAGCTGGGGGAAGCAATAAAGGAGGGGAGGCAGAATCCAGCGAAAAAGCAGACAGGAGAGGGATAGAGAGGGTAGCGATTCAGGGGGGAAGAAAAATAGAAAACGAAACCGACCGGGATAGAAGGGGATCCAGTCAGAAGACAGGCAGGGATAAACAAAATACAGGTGTTAAGGAGAGTAAGCGAATGAGAGCCAGAAATCTGAGCGAATTGAAGCAGATTATTCAGAAAAAAAGGCGGAGAATGAATAAAACACTCCACGCCCTGATGAAGAATAATCAGGGGATTTATCAGAACCGGCTGAGGCTTGCAGTGTATTCCTTGCTTACAATGGAGAATTTCACAGGGGGAATTGGCAGGAATGTTTCCCGGATTGCAAGGGAATTCAACAATTCCATCCAGGCAACGATAAGGGCCGAGGAGAGGATAAAGAAAAGAAACGGACTGGTGAGGTTCTTCATAGGGGGTGATGAAGAAGCCGCAGAAGAGCTTGAGCAAGAGGTCAATCATAACAGGAATAGAATTCAGAGGCTTAAACATCTGATGAAGGAATGCAACTGCGACGACAATGTAAGGGCGATAATGCGGGGGCAGGTAAAGGAGATAGAACGGGGGCAATCGCGGCTGACAGAATTGGCGCAGAACGAGAAGAGGGATAAAGGACTGTTCGGCTGGATATTCGGGTTTTGGAGATAATCGCACCTCTTTTTACTCCGGAATT
The DNA here is from genome assembly GCA_015523055.1 of Candidatus Altarchaeota archaeon. GTDB lineage: Archaea > Altiarchaeota > Altiarchaeia > IMC4 > QMZM01 > WALD01. The sequence continues at coordinate 9,033 of WALD01000071.1, read as the reverse complement.
CCAGGAGTATTACATGGGCGAGGTTATTATCAGGAGGTCAGGGCTGAAGGGCAGTGTTAAGGCCCCCGCCTCAAAGAGCTACACTCACAGGGCCATTATCTGTGCATCTCTGGCTGAGGGGGATTCAAGGATAATTAATTTTCTGGATTGTGAGGATACACGAGAAACTATCAATTCACTAAGAAATTTTGGAATCCTCATCAATGAGTCAGGCGGGAATCTGGATATCTCTGGTTCGCAGCTGAAGGCTCCTGAGGAGCCGATAGAGCTTCGGGCATCAGGAACTACCTACCGTTTTGTTCTCCCACTGGCTGCTCTCGCCGATGGAGAGACAAGGATTCTGGTGGAGGGCAGGCTGGCTGAGAGGCCGATAGAGCCATTGCTGAGTGCATTGAGGCAGCTCGGTGTTGGAGCGAAGACCGAAGGGAGTTCAGTTATTATTAACGGGCAGGATAAAATCATGGGCGGTAGAGTAAGAATTCCCGGCAATATAAGCTCTCAGTTTATATCGGGTCTTCTGTTTATTGCTCCATTCTCAAGGAGGGGGATTAAGATTGAACCTACGACCGGGCTTGAGTCAAAGCCGTATGTAGATATGACAATTTCCGTGATGAGAGAATTTGGAATTGAGGTCAATGGCCTGGATGTCATGGGAGGGCAGAGGTATAAACCAGGGGAATATGAGGTTGAAGGCGACTACTCCTCCGCTGCATTCCTGCTTGCTGCCGGGGCGATTAGCGGGGAGGTTGAGGTTATCGGCCTGAATCCGAAATCATTACAGGGGGATAGAAGAATTCTTGAAATTCTGAAGGAAATGAATTCTGATGTTGAGATTAAGAATAATTCAGTTATAACAAGAGCATCAAGACTAAAGGGAATTGACATTGATGTCAGGGACATTCCCGACCTTGTTCCAATCCTCTCGGTAATTGGATGTTTCGCAGACGGGGAGACAGGAATACTCAACGCCGGAAGGCTCCGGGAGAAGGAATCCGACAGGCTTGATGCCATAGCTGCTGAACTTGGAAAGATGGATGTTACCATAGAGGAGACAAGGAACGGGCTGCGGATAAAGAGCAGCAAACCCTCCGGGGCGAGGATTAATCCGCACAATGACCACAGAATAGCGATGGCCTGCTCCATAGCTGGTTTGAATTCAGATGGAGAAACCATTATTGAGAATTCCTCCTGTGTTGAAAAATCGTATCCTGAATTCTTCAGGGATTTGATGAAGATAGGGGGGGATATAACAGAGCCCAACAAATAATTAAACGATGGAACTCCACAATCACGAACTGAGAATTCTGGAGGTATTGAAGGAGAGGGCAACGCCAGAGGAGATTGCAGAAAGGGCAGGACTTCCCCTAAGTGCAGTGATGAGGGCCTCCTCATGGCTCTCTACCAAGAATCTAATCGGGGTTGAGGAGAATCCATACGAGGATATCTCTCTTGGCGATGAGGGCAGAGCCTATGCAAAGGATGGGCTTCCTGAGAGGCAGGTAATCAAGCTTGCAGGACGGAGCATTGAGGATATCCAGAAGAGGGTTGGTAAGGAGAGGTTTGGTATAGCCCTTGGATGGCTGAAGAAGAAGAATCTTGCCCTGGTTGAGGCAGGGAGGATAAAGGTTTTAAGCAGGGAAAAAACACCTGATGAAAAGCTTCTATCAATGCTGGGCAGAAAGAAACTAAGATCTGACGAGCTGACAGATGAATTAAAGGGTGGCCTTGAGCTTCTGAAAAGAAGGCAGAATGTCGTCAGGATCGCGGAGAGAAAGAGCATCTGGTTGATTCCAACGGAAAAAGGAATGAAACTGGGTAAAAATGGGGCAGGGATGTCCGTATCACAGCTCACAACAGAACACCTTATATCAGGTAAATGGAAAAACATAAAATTCCGGCCTTACGATATTAAGGTCTTTGTAAAGCCGGATTATCCTGCAAAAAAGCACCCGCTTCAGAGAATGATTGAGAGGGTAAAGGACATATTTATCAGGATGGGTTTCAGGGAGATATCGGGCCCCCTGGTAGAATCTGCATTCTGGAATTTTGATGCTCTGTTTCAGCCACAGGACCACCCTGCAAGGGACATGCACGATACCTTCTATCTTGAGGAACCAAAGACTATCAGGATAGAGGGATTTGATAGATTCAGGGACAGGGTGAAGAAAACGCATGAGAATGGATGGACAACCGGTTCGAGAGGATGGCAATACGGGTGGGATGAGAAGGTTGCAAGGCAGACCCTTTTAAGGACACACACTACCGCAGTAACGTGCAGATACCTCGGCTCTCTGGGAAAGAAGGATCTGCCCGCAAAGGTCTTTTCTATAGGGAAAACATTCAGGAATGAGGCAATAGACTACAAGCATCTCCCGGAGTTCTATCAGGTTGAGGGAATTCTTGCCGATGAGGGGGTGAATTTCCGACATCTCATTGGAATTCTAAATGAATTCTACCGGCAGATGGGCCTCAGGGTCCGATTCAGGCCGGCATATTTCCCTTATACGGAGCCGAGTGTTGAGACCGAGGTGTACCTTAAAGACAGAGGTAGATGGACAGAACTGGGGGGTGCGGGAATATTCAGGCCCGAGGTAGTTAAGCCATTACTCGGTTTTGACTGCCCTGTACTGGCGTGGGGACTGGGACTCGACAGGCTGGTTGCATTGAGTTTAGGCCTTAATGACATCAGGGATTTATACGCCCCGGACCTGAACTGGCTCAGGAGGAGTAGAATATGGAAGAACTAAGGGGAGGAATTGATGAAGCCGGCCGCGGGCCCGTTATAGGTCCATTGGTTATCGGCTGTGTTGTTCTGGATGCTCATGGCAGGGAGGAGTTGCGAAGGCTGAGGGTTAGAGACTCGAAAAAGGTAGCCAAATCAAGGAGGAAGTCCCTTGAGCCGAGGATAAAGGATATCTCCGTTGAATACAGAATTGCAAAGGTAGAGCCAAACGAGATAGACTGGTTGAGGAAAAGGGAATCGTTGAATCTGATTGAGGCAAAAAAGACAGCAGAGCTCATCCTGTCGCTAAAGAATTCCCCCCACAGGATCATAGTTGATGCTGCTGATTCTGTGGCAGAGAACTATAAGACAAAGATTATAAACGCTATAAATTCAATAAATAATGATTTTAGAATTCCTGAATTGATTTCCGAGCATAAGGCGGATGATAATTATATCGAGGTGAGTGCGGCATCAATCCTGGCCAAGGTGGAGAGGGACAGGGAGATAGAGCTCCTGAAAGAGGACATTGGGGACTTCGGGAGCGGGTATCCAGGCGATGCCCTAACCCAGGAGTTCATCAGGGAATGTATCAGGAGCGGCAGCCTGCCGAATTGTGTCAGAAGAAGCTGGAACACCCTTGACAAATCAAGGCAGAGACCACTGGGGGAATTCTAATCCAAATTCCAATCTATGAACCGGAGAGCCCCCCAATACCGAGAAACCTCAACATGTAAAGTATGAATGAACTGATTTTTATTCGTTAAATGTAAAGTTGTTAAATCAATTTACTAAGGGGAGGGACTAAGACCAGCCAGATGTTATCACTGGGACTCTCCGGCAGAAACTTCAGAAAGTTTCATCATCACTATGTAGTGTTGCTACGCAACACTACTTATTAAATTCAACCTGATGGATTCAACAAAATTCAACCTGATGGATTCAACAGGATTGAAGTCAACATAACAAAATGGGACTAAGACCAGCCAGATGTTATCACTGGGACTCTCCGGCATATACAAGGAGGTCAAATAATCCAGCAGATTCCTTCATTACGGGGATTCCGGGCTCTAAGTTGGCACACTATAATATGGGAAACAATCGGGGGGATTTCGACACTGAGATTTCGATAGTCAGCAATATGAGGATTCAGATAAGGCATAATGCACTGGAGGCGGCAAGAATTGCCGCCAATAAGGTTCTTGAGGATAATATGGGCATCAACAACTATCATTTCAAGATAAGGGTTGTTCCGCATCATGTGATGAGGGAGAATGTTATGGCAACCGGGGCGGGGGCGGACAGAGTCCAGTCAGGAATGAGAGGTGCCTTCGGGAAGCCGATGGGTTATGCTGCCAGAATAAATAAAAACCAGGCTGTCTTTACGGTATTTCTCAAGAAGACAGATGACAAAATGAAGAGTGTGAAAAGGGCCATGAGGATAGCCATGAGTAAGCTGCCCGGCGACATGAAGATTGTCGTTGAACCTGTTAAGAGATAGGATGGAACTGAACGTTGCTGCAAGGCTCAGGATTATGCCCGAAAGCGTGGATGTAAATCTGGACGATATTAAGGGGAAGCTGATTGGCATTGTGGAGAATTACGGAAAGATTCATTCCACCGAGATTAATCCTATTGCCTTTGGTTTGAATTCGCTGGATATTGCGATACTGCTTAATGACTCTCAGGGTGGGATGGATAAGATAGAAAAGGACATTGGAGCCCTGCCGGGTGTGGGGGAGGTCAATGTTATTGGTGTTAGCAGAATTTAACCGATTAGTCCAGATAGGTCCCTTCTAGGTTATGTATCTCTCTATCTCGTAGCTTTTTCTCCCGGTGTAGTATAGCTTAACAAGAATGTCGCTCATAAAACCAAATATTATAAATTGTATTCCAAGAATTATCAGCAGGACAGCAAGAAGTAGAAGAGGTCTCTCGGCAATGCTCTGATAGTATACAAATTTGACAATCAGAAGATAGAGTCCTATAAGAAACCCAAGGAGGAACTGCATGAGCCCAATGGTTCCAAAAAGGTGCAGAGGTCTTTCAGAATATTGATTCCAGAATCTTATGTTTATTAAATCCAGAAATCCATGAAATAGTCTTAGCGTCCCATACTTTGTTTCTCCAAACTTTCTGGGATTGTGATTCACCTTTATTTCGGTAACTCTGAACCCCTTCCTTACTATCAAAGCAGGAATATAGCGGTGCATCTCCCCATATAGCTCAATATTCCTGAGTGTCCTGCCCCTGTATGCCTTTAGCGTGCATCCAAAATCATGGATATTAACCCCGGTAAGTTTCCTCGCAAGCCAGTTTGAGAGCTTTGAAGGGAGCTTCTTGCTCAAGAATGGGTCTTTCCTGTCCGCTCTCCAGCCACTTACGACATCGTATCCCTCATTGATTTTGTTCAACAGCCTTGGGATATCCGTGGGATCGTTCTGGAGGTCGGCATCCATTGTTATTATGACATCACCCTCTGCATGGTCAAATCCAGCGAGAATTGCAGAACTCTGCCCGAAATTCCTCCTGAACCTTATAATCTTGATGTTTTTGTTTCTTGAATGAATGTCATCCATTAGGGCAAAACTGTTATCCGTTGAACCATCATCAACAAATATTATCTCGTATGGTTTTCCGAGCGTCTCAAGTACCGAACTCAGCTCATAGTAAAGTTCAGGAATACTCTTTTCTTCATTATAAACAGGAATCACGACTGATATTTTTTCCGGTGGCATCTTGGTTATATATGGGTATGTGTCCTTTATTACTTCTTTTGCTGTAAATTAAAAGGGTTTCTAATCGATAATTTTTTGGTATATATTCCCTATTTCCCATTATCTTCATAGATATGATGACTTATCGTGTGATCCTTTCCTTTTTCATGTAAGAATATGCTGAGGTTTATCCAATACAGTAAATGGTAATAAAATCCAGGTTTGAAACTGACGAGATTTCGACGAGGATAGGGCTGATATTCTCAGAGTTTGGACTCTCTCCTGACCTATGGACTCTCCTTTCCCTGGCTCCTGCCGCACTTGGATTTTTCAGTCTGGTCAATAAGGATATTCCCCTGGCGTTGCTCCTTTTTCTCCTCTCTGGATTCCTTGATGCGGTGGATGGGGCAGTTGCAAGATTTACAGGGACTGCTACAGCGTTTGGAGCCTTTCTTGATGGGGTGATAGACAGATACGTGGAGATCCTCCTGTACCTTGGACTCCTGTTCTATGGAATAGCTTCCGTATGGGTGGTTGTCCTTATCTTTGGCGCTATGATGACATCATATATGCGAGCATACGCTGACCATAGGGGAGCCATTACCGACCCCCATAAACATAAAGAGATGGGCGGTCTTCTGGAGAGGCCAGAGAGATTGGTTCTTATCTATCTGGGTATGTTTCTCGGCAATTATTATCAACCTGAATTCCTCCAGTTTTCCGTAATTATAGCAGGAATTCTTGCCAATTTGACAGCGATCCAGAGGTTTTATTATGTGCTGGAGAATGCTAGGTAGCATTGTTATATTTATAAATCGCCTTCCATTAGCTATTTATGAGTGATTATCTCAGCCCAGAGAATCTTACTCCAGCTCAACTCTCAAGAAAGCTGCTGGAAAAGCATAAAAGGATACTCAATGATTATCAGAGGGAATTTAAGATAAGGCAGAAGTTTTCTGTATTAAACGAAAAGGAGGACCTTCTGAAACACTGGATAAAATCGGCCAGCGAGAATGGCTCCAACGACTATGAGAAGTACAGGAGGGACAGGGAGATTGTGCATCAGGAGCTATCATCATTGATTAGTGAGCTTCAGGACATAACTCCCAAGGGTGCAACAGATGAGCCAAAGAAAAGATATTCTTTCCTTGAGGAAAGGATTAATGCCCATAAGGAAGCGATAGATTATTGGGATGGCAGGATCAAGGGGTTATCCAAAAAGAGAAAGAACAAGACAAAATCAAGGAAAAAAACATCATAAAATCCGGATCAATGAAGAGAAAGGCGAAAAAGAGATGAATGAAAAGGAGTTGAAGAGAAAAATTAATGGGTTGAGAAATGAGATAGATCACAGGAACAAAAAGCTGAAGGCTATTTATCATGAACTTGAGTTTTATAAAGGGGAGGCTGATACACTAAGGGCAAAAAGAAACCAGCTCAATGAGAAAGCAAGGAGGCTCAGGGGGGAAGCGAAGTCGTTTATAATCAAGAGAAACAGTGTGAATAAAGAGATAGGTAGATTGAAGAACAAAAGGGCTTCTTTTATAGAGAAGATAAAGACACTTACGGAGGATATAAAGGAGACCAAAGGATACAGGGATGAGCTGAACAGAATAGCAGGAGCTCCTGATGCTCTGCTTACGGAGATCTACCATAGAGATATTGAAAAACTGCTGGAAAAGGACATACCAGTCGAGGATGAAATAAGACTGTTCGATAAGATTCTTGAGGTTAAGGATCGTCTTATGGCCGCAAAAAAGGCTGATACGGTTCATGGGAAGGTTTCTTTTACCTATGAGGAGGTCAAAAAACTGAATCAGAACATAGATGGAATCAATAAGTCCATCCAGTCTCTTGTGGAGGAATCGCAGGAGAGTCATCAGAGAGCAATGAATATCTATAAAGAGATAGATGTCATCTCTGAGGAGTCAAGTCAGGCACATAAAAAATTGGTGGAGAGATACGATCTGATGAATCATCTCAGAGGGCAGATAGGCTCAATAAAGGAGGAAATTAAGAGCGTTCAGAAAAAGCTGGCTCCGTTTGTGGACGAATGGGAGAAAATAAGACATGAAAGGGATGAGCGGAGGAAGAGCCAGGATGCACTTAAGGCAAAAGAGAAACTGCAGAGCAGGAAGAGGATAAGTATAGATGACTTCAGGGTTCTGTTGGAGAAGAACGAGATTGATCTGCCGGTTGCCAAATGATTATCCCTTAATGAATTCAACCTCTTCTGAAGTCAGGCGGTACTTTTGCGTGAGTTCTTCATCGCTCAGTTTGTTTTTTCTGAGCATTATCTGGAGGAGAGGTATATACTGCTGTGCCATAATCTTTCCAGACACATGGAGCTCGGAGGAAAGCTTCTCCGCTATTGATTTCTTCATTGCTCTTTCCTTCTTTGTATGACCAAGCTTTGTGAAATAGAGCGGAAATTGGTATCTTGTAAAATTCACGTTCTGGTATTTAGATATGTTTACTCCCCCCGTCATTAGAGGTGTTGCATATCTAAGGAAACCCCAGTACTGCCTCCGGATGATTCTTCCGAGGAATATGTCTGCCCTTGAGAGGTAATGGTAGGCCTTGGCTATCTCCCCCCTGCTCTTGTATATTCTTGGAAGATTCTCGTCTATCCACAGGAGGATGTCCCTTGGCTGCTCGTTTAGATTCCATGTGGATTCTATAGCTTGTTTAAAGTCCCTTTTCATTAGAACCTTGCTCAGGACCTCGTAGATATCAGTCGTCCTGTCCCTTGGTCCAATGAGTTCCAAATCCTTTTCATCTATTCTTTGCTCCCCAACACCAACGGTCTGCAGGTCATTTATGGCCGACCTTATGTCCCCCGCAGAATTCTCGGCAATCCTCATGAGAATCTCCCGATCTGCATGAATATCTTCCTTCCTGCATATCCCCTCCAGTATATTCTTTATTGTCGCTGCCATCGGCTTTCTTAACTGGAGCTTCTCGCAGGATTTCTTTATCGTCTTGAGTCTTCTCGATGAGAAATCCGAGGTTATGAGGATGGTGGGATTCCTTGTCCTTTCGAGGAGTAAGGAAACCTTCTTTATGTCGCCAATCTTATCGACATGGTCTACAAGTACCAACTTCTTTCTCCCAGAGATACTAAAATTCTGTGATGCAGTTATTGCAGAATTCAGATTCTCATTCCTTACACGAAGTATTTCAAGGTTAAACTCCCTTGCTGTTGCCTCCGCAAAGGTTGTTTTTCCGACTCCTGTGGGGCCATGAATCAGCAGGGGCTTTTTCCAGTTGTAGTTCTTTATGTCCTGAATCAGCTTCTGATTCCCAATGAATTCCTTGAAATTCCCTGGTTTATATTTTTCAGACCACATTCTGCAATTGACATCCCTCTCCCCTTTAGTTGGGGGTTTTAGACTGATTGTTTCCTATAATCACATGAACGTTTTCTGGTATAGACAGGATCTACTTACATCTGGTGGGGATCTACTTACATCTGCTGTTTCTAGAACTTCAATTGAGAGAAAATGTCATCTCCCCTTAAAGCCTTTTTTGCTTTTTTAAATTCTTTGCCAGATGATATAACCCCATCATTATCTATTTATCCATCAATCACTA
>WALD01000070.1 GCA_015523055.1 Candidatus Altarchaeota archaeon | reverse complement strand
GAAAAGGAATTCGCCTCTGGCGAATTCCATGATTACAATCACATCGAGAGAATGCGACCGTAGTGTAGTCCGGGAGCCCCTTTCTTTTAGAAAAAGAAAGGTGCTTCACCCCCAAAGAAAAGGAATTCGCCTCTGGCGAATTCCATGATTACAATCACATCGAGAGAATGCGACCGTAGTGTAGTCTGGCTATCACTCTGGCTTGCCAACAACCCTTTTCCACCTTCGGCACAAAAAGGACGGAAAACGACAAAAAGCCAGTGACCCGGGTTCGAATCCCGGCGGTCGCAAGGCATCATTATTACTTCAAACCCTAACATGACTATCTTCAGAGCATATGACATCCGCGGGGTATTTGGCAAGAATTTAACCGAAGACGTTGTTGAGAATATCGGAAGGGCATTTGGAACATACGTTGGTGGGGGGGATATTATAGTCGGAAGGGACTGCAGGCTAAGTTCTCATGCATTAAGAGATGCCGTGGTCAGGGGATTGATATCTACAGGTTGTAATGTAATTGATATAGGGATGGTCCCAACTCCCGTTCTATACTTTGCCATCAGCCACTATAGAAAAGATGGAGGTGTTATGGTTACAGGATCTCACAATCCACCGGAGTATAACGGCCTCAAGCTCTGCAAGGGGGAGAAGACCTTATATGGAGAGGAGATTCAGAAACTGAAGGACATGGTTGGGGCGGGCGCCTTCGCATCCGGGGAGGGTGAGGTCACCAAGAAGGATGTCAAAGCAGATTACATAAAATTCATCAAAGACAGAATTCATCTCAAGAAAAAAATAGCAGTGGTTGTAGACTCCGGGAACGGGACCGCGGGGGAGATATCCGGGAAACTCTTTGAGGAGCTGGGCTGCAGGGTAACAAAAATCAACTGGAAACCGGACGGGAATTTTCCCAATCATCATCCAGATCCGACAGTAGATGAATTCCTCAAGGAGCTGATAAAGAGGGTGAAGATTGAGAGGGCCGACCTTGGAATAGCTTATGATGGTGATGCAGACAGACTCGGTATTGTTGATGACAGGGGCAATATAGTGAGGGGCGACCAGATCCTGATGCTATTCGCAAGGGACGTTCTGAAGGAGCGTAGCGGTAAAATTATCTTTGAGGTGAAGTGCTCCATGGCACTGGCAGAGGATATCAGAAAGAATGGCGGAATTCCCATCATGTATAAAACGGGGCATTCATTCATAAAAAAGAAGATGCGCGAGGAGGGTGCAATACTTGCAGGGGAGATGTCGGGGCACTTCTTCTTTGCAGATAATTACTACGGTTATGATGACGGCATCTTCGCCTCTGTTAGAATGGCAGAACTCCTGTCGAAGAGCGACGAGAGGCTTTCTGAAACAATAGCAAAGATGCCCCGGTACTATTCAACACCGGAGATACGAATCCCCTGTCCTGAGGAGGAGAAGTTCAGGATTGTCGAGGAGATTACCAGGAGGTTTCAGGGTAAATACGACATCATAACAGTGGATGGAGTCAGAGTGCAGTTCAGGCATGGTTGGGGCCTGGTAAGAGCGTCAAATACCGAACCTGCATTAATTCTGCGCTTTGAGGCAAAGACAGAGGAAAAGCTGGACGAGATAAAGGAGCTGATTCTCAGTGAACTGAGAGAATTTCCCGCGGTTGCGGATAAGATACCCTAGGAATTTACCCAATTGTCTATCGCAGCAAGAAGGTTGAAATCGCTCACTTCTCCCTTAGCCCATTTGCCTATGTAGAGGAGCAATTCCATGTCGGTTACTTTCCCATCACAGGGGTATATGTCGCCATTCGCTTCACATTCTGGCGGGGTGGTGGTTGTGCTTGTGGTGGAGGTCGTCACCGTTGTATTGGTAACATCTCCTTTATACCACCCCGTATTCATTTCATTGTATCTAAACCTGCTCCATTCTGTCTGATGGGGTTCACAGCTCCCTGGTTCGTCCCAAACATAGATTTTTCCATCATTGGATCCAACAATGACTTCAAGGTCGCTATCGCCGTCGAGGTCTGCTATTGCTGGGGAGGAGTAGATATAATCTCCTGTTTCCTTGGGCCATCCATCCAGGAGAGAGCCGTTATTCTGGAATACCATCACCTCAGTACCTGAGCCAGTAATTATTTCAGGATTTCCGTCGCCGTCCAGGTCGCCGACCGCCGGCGAAGATCCAGTAGAGTAAAGAAGTTCCTGGGGCCATCCGTCAACAGCCATGCCGGAATGGTGTAGTGCATGGAGTTCACGGGCATAGGTATAAAACCCTGGCTCTACGATTATTTCGAGGTCGCCATCCGAATCAATGTCTGCAATCGCTGGGGAAGAGTCTATGTATGGATCCCTGTCGCTGTCGCCTATCTCCTTCGGCCATCCATCTATCAAGGAGCCGTCATAGTGCCAGGCATAGACCTTGCTATCATAGGAGCCTACCACTATTTCAGGATTTCCGTCGCCGTCCAGGTCGCCCAGTGCTGGGGAGGAATATATACCACCCCCTACCTCCTGGGGCCAGCCAACCACCGAGCCATTTATAACCCTGTCAATCGCAAAGCCCCAATCGGTGACTGTGTTGTCCGATTTCAGGGTTACCTTTATCGTGTCCCCATCAACTGAAGGGGTCCATACATCTTTCCCAT
>WALD01000069.1 GCA_015523055.1 Candidatus Altarchaeota archaeon | reverse complement strand
TCTCTTCCCTCTCTCCTCTTTATTCATTCCATACATCATAGCATGAAACTCCAGATTTTCCCTCCCTGTTAATTTGTTATCCAACGCAGGTTCCTGGAAAACTATGCCAATGCTTCTCCTCACATAATCCCGTTCTTTTAACACATCGTAACCCGCCACCTTTGCATATCCTGAAGTTGGATTGAGAAGTGTAGAAAGAATATTTATTGTTGTTGTCTTTCCGGCCCCATTCGGTCCCAACAAACCGAAAAGCTCCCCTTTTTTAACCTTAAAACCGATATTATCTACTGCTGCAAGGCCATTAAACATCTTTGTTAAACCTTTGACCTCTATTGCTGTCATATTAATCAACCTTTCTCAATTCAGAGAAACATCTTTTGACTATTTAGCGAAACTTCTTGTTATAAGTCGGCAGAATCATGCCTGATTGCTGGCTTTGCAGGTTGCAACCTTCCGACCCTCAGGTCGGAGTTGTTTGATTCTGGTCCAAACATGGGAGAAGGGCTAAAGGATATAACGACGAATTTCTCCCGCTTCGCTCAAGAAACCTCTCTTAATCGTTTTTCACTTATATGCTCCTATACGGGGGTTCAAACCTTAAACCTTTCGCCCCGGTCGGGATTCGAACCCGAGTCGCAAGCTAACTGCAAACCTTTTGTCTCTCATCAATTCAGGGGTCACCAAGGACAAAGCCTGAAGATGGCACCTGTTTTGATCAAACTTTTTTTAAAAGTTTGCGACAGGCTCACATGATAGTCCTCTACACTACCGGGGCTTATGACGATAGATTTTAGCCATACACCCTGTTATGGGCCCGACCGGATTCGAACCGGTGATCTTCGCCACGTCAAGGCGACGTCATAGCCAACTAGACTACAGGCCCCCTGCCCTGCATAGCTTCTTCCCCCATATAAAATGAATTTCCACTCCTCTGATCCGCAGACAGCCTGAATAAGTAGAATTCACCACTCCCTAATTCAAACCTTTACTCCTCCCATAGCCGCAGGATGCACAAATCTTCATTCTCCTGTGGAATGAGAATTTCCCACATCGCGGGCATCTGACATGAGTGTGTTTCTTTCCCCTTTTTCCGTAGCTTGGCGTTCCCTTGCTCATTTTATGAAACGAACAGAACCATGTCCCCTCTCAGAAACAGGCTCTTAAACCTCCTCTCGACATCCTCATCACTGAATTCTGCATTATCCAGAACAAGATTTATATGAATATCAAATGCCTTCAGAACACCCCTGACCTCTATACCGTTCTTAAGTCTGACAAGGACCTGGTTATCCAGCATTTCCCCCAACACATCCAATGGCTTCATATTTATCACCTGAAGAATATTAATACTATGTAGCAATCCTATAAAAATGGATACAATGCGGGAGATTGGTAAAAGGATTGGAAATCTCAGAGGGTCTCTGGAGAGGGAGGGAGTTGATGCAATTCTTCTGTCAAACCCGAGTAACCTGAGGTATCTTACGGGCAATGAAACTGGAAGAGCACTAATATCAAAGGACATCGCGGTGCTATGGCTCAGAGAGCTCTACATGGACATATACTCATTCAGCAGGGAATTTGATGTAAGGGCTGAGGAAAAGGATGCGATTAGGCACTACATTGAAAAATCAGGGATAAAGAAACTTGCAATTGAAAACATTCCGATTAATCTATATGAAAGACGCAAAGAGGAATTTCACATTGAATTGATTCCAACAAACATCGTGGAGAGATTAAGGGCAGTTAAATCAGGTTATGAGATAGAATTCCTGAGGAATTCTGCCGGGATTGCAAAGAAGGGCATGAACAGAGCGAAGGAGTTTATCAGAGATGGGACAAACGAGCTGGACGCCGTAGCCGAGATTGAATACACTATACGAAAGTCTGGCTCCGAGAGCCCACCTTTCGGGGAGGGGATGCTTCTTGCTTCGGGCCCCGGGGGGGCAAACATTCATGCTCATGCAGGAATGAAGAAGATAAGGGAGGGGGAAATAGTCGTTGTGGATCTCGGCGCAAGGGTTAAGGGTTATTACTCAGACATGACACGGACTATTCCTGTCGGGAAACCGGATCCCCTGGCAGAGGAGATACTCCAATTCACAGAGAATCTGGAGGCAGAGGCAATAGACAGAATTCACCCCGGAATAACGGCGGGAGAGATTCATGATTTTGTAAACAGGAAGATTGAGGACAGGGGATATAAACTCTACCATTCTACCGGGCATGGGGTTGGTCTCGATATCCATGAACTGCCCAATATCGGCCCAAAATCGGAGGATGTCCTGCAGGAGGGGATGGTCTTTACCATTGAACCAGGGGTATATGTTCCCAAGAAATTCGGCGTCAGGTTTGAGGATATGCTCCTGCTGGGAAGAAACAAGGTTGAGATACTGACGGGTTGATATGCAGGGAAGACACGGCACCGAGAGGGAGAAGCGAAGGAGAATCGCAGTGGAGAGAATAGATTATCTTATGAATCTGGCAGATACTGCGGCATCTCTGGGCAATATCAGTCTTGCTACCGACTATGTAAAGCAGGCAAGGGGGATTGGTATGAGGTACACGATCCGGCTCCCTGCAAGATATAAGAGAAGGTTCTGCAAATACTGCTACAGCTATCTCAAACCCATGATATCCTCAAGAACCCGGATAAATTCTGTTAGAAAGAGGGTTGAGGTGAAGTGTCTGAACTGCGGCAGGGTCATGTTCTTCCCTTACGGAAGGGAAAAAAAGGAGAGACGGAGGAAACGAAATGAGAGAGCATAATACCCTTCAGGTAGGTAAAAACGGGGTTACAGACAATCTAATAGCGGAGATAAAAATCCAGTTGAAGAAGAAGAAAAAATTAAGAATAAAGATTCTCAGGAGTGCAATGACAGAGAGAGACAGGAAAGAGATCGCAGCTGAGGTTGCAGACCTGACGAGGTCCCGCCTCCTGCAACTGAGGGGCAACACATTTATACTGTCAAAAAAATAACGATGGAGGAAATCAAACAAAAAATAGACGGTTATCTCAGGAAAGCCGAACCCCTGTTCAGAAATATAGAAATTCGAATTCCCACTGACATAGACCTTGAAAAGGTCGCCATGAAATTCAGGCAGATGGCTATCGCCTACTATAAGGATTCGGAGCACTTCTATGAAGCTGGAGAATATGCCAATGCCCTCGCGGCTCTGGAGTATGCCGAAGGATGGTTAGATGCAGGGAAGATGTTAGGGGTATTTAAGTAAATCCCTTTCTTTTGGGGATTTGAAAATTGGCGTAGCCAATTTTGAAAAATGAGAAACCCTTTGGGTTTCCCATTTGAAACACCTTTTCTTTCGGGAAAGAAAAGGGGTTCGCCGAAGGGTGGTTAGATGCAGGAAAAGAATAGGG
>WALD01000068.1 GCA_015523055.1 Candidatus Altarchaeota archaeon | reverse complement strand
TGCCTTTATCAACGAATCCATAACTGCTGAGCCGGCCCACAGAGTAATCAGCAGGCTAAGGCCGAATACTCCCAGCGAATTGGAATCGATTACATCCACAATTGCACTGTTTATGAAATCCATTGCCATCGGGGGGGCGAAGTCATAGAGGGGGACAAAAAACTGGGTCTGGATACCGGAGAATCTGGCAATTAAACAGGCAATGGAAACCAGAAGAAGGAGAAAGGGAAAGAGGGAAAACAAACTCTGATAGGATATCTCAGCCGACAGACCAAAACAGTCGTGCCTGTTGAATTCTTCATATATTCTTTTCACGAATTCCATTAATTTCATCCTTTAGTATATTAGAATAAAACCCCAATAGATAACATGCCTGTTAAAAGAGCGATGCTTGAGGTTGTGAGGCACGTTGAAAGCATAGTGGATGGCCTCAGTGAGAAGCAAATAAACACCATGATAGAGGCTATTGAGAATGCTGAAAGAATTTTTATGATGGGGGCCGGAAGGTCAGGGATGGCTTCAAGGGCATTTGCCATGCGTCTCGTGCAGCTTGGTCTTACGGCTTATGTCATTGGCGAATCCGTAACCCCCGCAATGACAGAAAAGGATTTATTGATAGCCGTTTCTGGCTCCGGAGAAACGAAATCTATTGTTTCTGCTGCCAAGATCGCAAAGGGCGTTGGCTCAAAGGTTCTTGCTGTTACATCATATCCAAGGTCAAGACTCGGCAGGATCGCCAACATCAGGGTCGAGATAAAAGGAAGGACAAAGATAGACATAGAGAAAGATCATCTCAAGCATCAGATTATAGGCACACACTCTACCTTTACCCCTCTGGGAACCCTTTTTGAGGACACTGTCATGATATTCTTTGATGGGATAATAGCAAAACTGATGAGTGACCTCAAGAAAGACGAGCGGGAGATGAGGAATAGACATGCCACTTTGGAGTGATAAAGGGAGCGTGAAGCCCTTATGAAGGAAAGGACGACAGGGATTAACCTTTACTACCTCTGGATTAGATTTCACCCAGGAATTCATCTCTGCCTCCTTCTGGGGAGTTCTACCCAATCTTGAACCTCAGAACTGCAGCGATTCCCCCCAGTGAGTTCAACTGTTTTCCTGCCTCTTCCTCGTGATTGAAAAGATGGAATCTTCCGCTGGTTGCTCCAACGGCCTTTATCATCGGTTCCATCCTTTCCCGGTTCTCAAGGAAGACATTATCACATATTAGCAGCGTATCAACAGCTCCGATATTCACAGCCTGCTCCACCTCACCAAGACCATAAACAGCAAGACCTGTATCTCTGCCTATCTCCATCAGCAACCGGTCAAGGAACCTCACATCCCTGGCAGAGCTTATGTCTTTGCTTATTTTCTTCACCGCATCTCTTTTCATAACCTCGTTTACGCCGTTCCTGCCATGAGAGCCAATATGCTCCATCACAATTCTGTCCCTCAGCTCAGGATGCCTTTCCTGCATGAATCTGAAGAAATTCTCCGGCTCAAATCCTGCCCCGGCTATAATTATAGAGGAGATTTTCTCTTTCTTCTCCATATCCATGATGAATTTCTCCACCTCGCAGTAGAATTCTTCCTTTCTCTTCTCCCTGCCCTTTGTTTCATACTTGCCGCCTATCAGCTCCGAAAGGTCGTAGTGCTGTATCTTTGATTCCCTAACAAGGCCGAAATTCGCATCACCCTCGTCAATTATCGCGACAAGGAGCTTTGGTCTAAGAGATGCCCTCTCAGCATCCCTCAATCGCTCCATATCCAGTTTAGACCACCTCTCCCTCTGTATCTTGATTGTTGTTCCCTCAACGACTTTGAATGTATGATGGGAACCCATCGGAACCAACTCCTCCGGGCCTTCCTCCACCACCCCGGTAATTCTCAGCGTGTCAGTGATTGAGCTGAATTCCACCTTCTCCAGTCGAATACCCAGAGTTATCCTGACCCTATTGCTCTTCTCTCTCGCCATGTCCTCCTTTGCCTTTATACGTCTGTCCGTCTTTGTTTTAACGAGGTCTCCTTCAGCGAGAATGCTGTTCAGGTACCAGAGATCGTCCAGATTCTCTACCCTGAGTTTTGCTATGCCGTTCCTCCTATCAATGTAGAAGATTTTCATCACTAATCCAGGATAGGATATAGAATCAGGGATAGAATAATGCTCCCGTCGGGATTTGAACCCGAGTCACCGGCTCGAAAGGCCGGAATGATAGGCCGGACTACACTACAGGAGCGTTTTTGAGATTATTGCTTGTAGATCTTCAACTCGTAATTCACTATAGGAGCATAAATATAACCATAACTATTCAGAATAAACAAAGAAAAGAATTTATTTCGTAAGCTCAATCTCAATATGTATCTGGTCAGGCACCTGGACACGCATTATCTGCCTCAGTGAGCGTTCGTCAGCATCAACATCGATAACCCGCTTATGGATGCGCATCTCCCACCTCTCCCATGTTTCAGTTCCCTCACCATCAGGGGACTTCCGGGTGGTTATCCGCATCTTCTTAGTAGGTAATGGAACAGGGCCGGAATACCGGGTACCTATCTTCTTTGTTATGTCGACTATCTGCCCACTGACTTCTCCAAGCTTTTTTGGGTCATGACCTATAATGATTATTCTCGCTTTCTCCAATTTACATCTGTTTCTTCTTGACCTCCAGCACCATACCCGCTGCAACTGTCTGACCCATATCCCTTATCGCAAACCTGCCCAGCTGGGGAAATTCCTTTGCTGGCTCTATAACCAGTAGCTTGGTCGGTTTTATCTTTACAACGGCAACATCACCCGTCTGAAGGAATTCCGGTTTCTCCTGAAGAACTCCACCAGTCTTTGGATCTATCTTCTTTACAAGTTCTGTAAACGTACATGCCACCTGAGCTGTATGCACGTGAAAAACGGGGGTGTAGCCAACAGTAATTGCTGAAGGATGTTGAAGAACAACAATCTGTGCAGTAAATTCCTCAGCCACTGTAGGTGGATTATCGATAGGGCCTGCAACGTCGCCTCTCTTGGCATCTTTCTTTCCGATACCCCTTACATTGAAGCCAACATTATCTCCTGGAACTGCCTGTGGAAGCTGCTCATGGTGCATCTCTATGGTCTTTATCTCTCCCTGCGCACCGGATGGCATAAATACAATCTTCATCCCCGGTTTTAGTACTCCGGTTTCCACTCTCCCAACAGGAACGGTTCCAACCCCGGTTATATTGTATACATCCTGAATTGGCAATCTCAATGGTTTGTCAACTGGTTTCTCCGGAGCCTTTAGATCATTTAAAGCCTCAAGGAGAGTCGGACCCTTATACCAGGTCATATTCTCACTTCTTTTAGTAAGGTTGTCACCAGCATAAGCAGATGTAGGTATCATGGGGATCTGGTCAACCTTATATCCAATACTTGCCAGTAACTTTGTTAAATCATCTTTTACCTTATTATACTGGGCCTCATCGTAGTTGACGGTATCCATCTTGTTCATGGACACAATCAGCTGCTGGACTCCAAGAGTTTTTGATAAGAAAGCATGCTCCTTGGTCTGGGGCTGAATGCCATCCTTTACTGAGCAAACCAGAACCGCCGCATCTGCCTGACTTGTTCCGGTAATCATGTTCTTGACAAAATCCCTGTGTCCCGGAGCATCAATGATAGTAAAAAAATTCTTGTCGGTTTGAAACTTCTTGTGAGCTATGTCTATTGTCAAACCCCTCTCCCTTTCATCCTTAAGAGAATCCATAACCCATGCAAACTCAAATGTTCCCTTTCCCAGCTTCTCTGCCTCGTCCTTATATTTCTTCATAATCTGCTCACTGACTTCTCCAAGCTCATAGAGCATTCTACCCACCGTTGTTGACTTGCCGTGGTCTACATGTCCTACAAATACTAGATTTATATGTGGTTTCCCTGCCATTTTGAATCTACCTCAAGGTTTGCATTACCTTCTCTACTGTAAAAGGATGCGTAATACTATTTGAATTAAGCTTTAAAAAAGCCCTGCTGCCCCCACTCATAGAACAAAAAAGATAAAACCATCATCATCGCTCCATGAATGCCTCCGCCCGGGGGATCTCCATTTTAAGGCCCTTCCTCTTTCTCACGTCCATAACTATCTTACCCTGGAGCTCGCTGGGGAGTTTTTCGAAGCCGGAATTCTCCGTACTCCAGATGGCATGGCCCTCAGTTGCACTCCTGATATCTCCCGCAAAACCGAAGGACTCGCCCACAGGTACCTTTCCCTCCACAGTCATCATATCGTCCTTCTGGTTCATCTGCAGTATTACACCCCTTCTCTTCTGCAGTTCCTGCGTTACAGCCCCCATATAGTCCTGTGGGGTGTCTATCCATACCTTCTGTATGGGCTCCATTATGCATGGCTCCGATTTAAGCAGGCAGGCATAGATTGGATTCTTTATTGCAGGATATACCTGAGCGGGGCCCCTGTGGATCGCATCCTCGTGAAGAGTAGCATCCATCAGCTTTACCTTGACCTTTATCATAGGTTCTCTGGCAAGGGGACCATTATTCATAACGTCCTCAAACGAATCAAGCATCAATTCCATAACCTCATCAAGGTGTTGAATACCCCGGGTCATGTCAACAAAGAGATTACCATGAAATATGTCAATAACTCTCCTGGCCTCTTCACTGTCCATCCCCAACTCAACCAACTCTGCCCTTATATCCTTGCTCCTGCCCTTTCTTCTTCCCTCCTGAATTTCTTCTTCAACTATTGCTTTATATACTGAATCCTCAAGGGGCTCCACCGCAATCTGGAACTTATTATGCTTGTTAGGGGATTTACCCTCAACAGGACCGAATTTCCCGGAAATTGTTTCTCTGTAGACTACTATTGGGGGGGATGCAATTATTTGGAGACCATTAGCCTTTATTCGGTTTACTATAACATCAAGATGTAATTCACCCATCCCGGAGAGTAGATTTTCACCGGTTTCCTCGTCAATCTGCACTCTGAGTGCAGGGTCCTCCTTGGACGTCTGCCTCAGGACCTCAATCACCCTTGGTAGATCCTTCATATTTCGGGCCTCTATCGCCATAGTAACCACCGGCTCAGATGTGTGAATCATCGCCTCAAAGGGCTTTATCTCCTCAATGGAAACCGTCTCTCCAGCAAATGCCTTCTTCAAACCGGTTATTCCAACAATGTTACCTGCAGAAACCGCATCCATATTTAATCTGCTTGCTCCCATGTAGACACTTACCTGTTGAACCCTTTCGGTGGATTTTGCCCCAATCAGGTAGACATCCTGTCCCTGTCTAACCGTCCCTGAGAAGATTCTGCCTGTGGCAACCTCTCCTTCCCTCTTATCAAATACGGAGATGTTGGTTATCATCATAGCTAATTTTCCGCTGGAATCGCAGGCGATCATTGATTTACCTATATCGCTCTCCAGGTCTCCCTTCCATATCCTCGGTATTCTGAATCTCTGCGCCTCCATAGGGTTTGGGAGATGTTTTACAGCAATGTTAAGAAGAATCTCGTGAGCAGGGGCCTTTTCCGACAACTCTTTCTGTTTTTCCTCAACACATTGATCAATAATATCCCTGAATGTGATGTTGCTCTGCTTCATGTATGGGACCGAAATTGCCCAGTTATGATAGGCAGAGCCAAAGGCGACGCTTCCTCCCTCAACACTTACCGTCCAGTCAACTCCTTCAGGCTGCCTCTGTTTTATAATCTTATTCACATCCATTATGATTTTAAAGAATCTCTTCTGCAGCTCCTCAGGAGTCAGCTTCAATTCGTTGATGAGACGGTCGACCTTGTTTATAAAGAGAGTAGGCCTGACCCTCTCCCGGAGGGCCTGACTGATTACGGTCTTCGTCTGAGGCATTACCCCCTCAACAGCACATACTACTACAATTACTCCGTCAACTGCTCTCATTGCCCGGGTTACATCTCCACCAAAATCTACATGGCCAGGGGTATCAATCAAGTTTATCAGATATTTTCTGTCCTCGTAGGAATGGACCATAGAAACATTGGCCGCGTTTATAGTAATCCCTCTTTCCCTTTCGTCATCGTGAAAGTCAAGGGCAAGCTGTTTGCCTGCCATCTCCCGGGAGATCATTCCTGCATTGTACAAAAGATTGTCTGACAGGGTTGTTTTCCCATGGTCTATATGGGCAACAATGCCCATGTTCCGAATATACTCTGGCTTATCAATCAACTCCTTGATCTCTCCCATAATCTTATCTTCCCTGGCGCCCATTTTTAGTACCTTTTTTTTTTTCTCCTCTTATTTCATTCTGTTTACTCATTCAATTATCATCAACCAAAACACTAGAATTCCTTGAATTTCATTTCATATCACCATTAATCTAAACCAACCCAACATCCTTCCACAAATCTTTTCTCTTCGTTCCAGCTTTTTTAATCAAATCCAACGCCTCTTTCTTGCTCATCTGGGATGTTTTTCCCTCTATCTCTTTTAGAGTATCGCCTCTGCTTACGCCAATCAATTGAAAAAATTTTACAGTCTTGATTGGACCAATTTCTTTATACACGCTTATGATGAGTGATTCAACTAACTCTTTCTTTGATTCATCCTCAATAAGAGATACCTCAGTAAGTAAAACCTCGGATGTGGCTATGGAAACAAAATCAAGTTTAGAGAGTGAGGATATTTTAACGGATGCTATCGCCTCATTAAACACTCTCTCTTGACTTAGATCATCAAATGGTCTTCCAAAGACATTGCTATTACAATATATCCTCATTCTCTGTTTTGTAGCCTTTACTCAATCTTACCAGCCAAACCCCCCGGAATTCCTTTGAATTCCACCGGGTTCGGCATGAATCTAATCTCCATAAATCTCCAATCCCCTCTTATCTTGAAGACTTTGCAATCCTCTCTGTCTCTTCCTTGCGCTGGATTGCATAGCTTTTTGTATCAGAATTCGCGGCCCAGATTATTTCATTGGCCAGACACCCCTCAACAGAATTCTTTGAATTAAATGCTGTTGAGAAGGCACCTAGAGATAGATATTTAAGAGCAAAATCAGTCCGCCTCTGGGACGAGATATCAACAGCCTTGTGATAGCGGATCCCACCATATATGATGGTGGTGGTCTCTTCCCTCGGCCCCGCATTTATGATTGCATTTACAAACACCTGGATAGGATTCTGCTTGGTCTGTTTCTCTATGATCTCAAAAGCATTCCTGACTATGTTCATCGCATTCTGCTTCTTCCCCGTATTCCCGCCTCCACGTATATAACGGCCCGCTACTTTCTTGGTTCCCTGACCGGATCGCATCATCCTGTTTGCAAGGCGCTCAACGATATTCATCTTGCTCTTTGCAAACTGTTTGCCAGACCTTCTACCTGCCGTGTGGGGAATATAGACCGGTTCAAGACATATATACCTTTTCAGGCCTTCATCCTTCACATCAACCGTAAAGTCCCACTTTCCAAAGAGTTTTTTTGCATCTATATCCATCCTCTATCTATATTTTTTAAAACCGATATTACTTGCGTTCTCCTTGAAACATCTCCTGCAAAGATTCAGTCCGTATTTATGGATAACACCATCATGGGCGCCGCATACCGAGCATATCAGCCTTCTTGCATCCATCTTTTCGTTCT
>WALD01000067.1 GCA_015523055.1 Candidatus Altarchaeota archaeon | reverse complement strand
GTATAACCTTATAATAACCAATAAATCTCGCTTTTATCAAAATTTTTTATTCCCATAGTATATATGTCCTTCCCCTTTAAAAGCATGTTTATTCTGCATGGTCTACAGGATAATCAGAGCCCTATGCACTCCTTCCAGGCCGTCTATCCTTATACCACAATATCTCTCCCCCACCGGCCTCTCTACCCCGGCTGTTAATGAGTTCTTTAAGGCTCTTCTCTATGTTCTCCAGTGATTTTGGATCCTTTGACTTCAGGTAATTCCTGAATTCCCTGCATATGTCAGTGAGCTCAATATCATCACTGTACCTGATGCAGAATTTCTCAAGGACATTCCCGGCCCCTTTCACATCCCGCAGTGAATTCAATATCTCCTCCAACACATAATGGCTTGCCAGAGTCATTCTACCTTACAGCTCAAACATCGGTTTCAACTGAATCCCCTTGCTGGTTATCTCCAGGGCATTTCTCGCCCTTGAGTGGTTCACACCGCGCATCTTAACCACCTGCAGAGTCCTTATGAGGTTGCCTACCTTGTCCTCAAATTCCCTGAGGAGAATTACTCCATCAGCTATGAATTCCTCCACCCCAAAGACAGAGTAGGTGAATTCCATCGGAGGCACTTCCGAGATAAACAGGGTTGTGCAGTCCAGATACTCTAATTGCAGTCCAAGCTCAAAGAGAAAGTCCCTTATATTTTTCTCATTTCCGAGGCTGTTGCATATTGCGGTTACGGAGTCTATCACCACTCTTTTCGCCTCGCTGTCCCTGATGATTGAGCTTATCATGTTCATTACTCCGTTCACTGTAAGGGGCTCAAGATTCATCAACCGCGCATCCTGGGTTATATCAACTATCTTTATCTTGTTCTGCTCAAGCATCTTTGCATCATAGAACTCAAAAGCCTCAAGGTTTGATATCATCTTCTCCCTTGATTCAGAGAGAGAGATATAGATACCGACCTCATCATAATCCCTTGCCCCGGCAAAAAGAAATTCCTGCGAGAGTATGGTCTTGCCTGTTCCGCAACTTCCTGCCAGAAGAACGCTGTGTCCCCTTGGAAGCCCACCATCCAGAATACTGTCAAGTTCCTCAATACCGGTCTTTATTTTTTCGACCATCATTAACACCAATATCTTTATTCATTAATAATTTATTCACCCATATATAAATGCTTAGAATGGACTTTAGCAGTAAGGTTCTGGAGCTAACTGGAAGAATTCCACCCGGAAGGGTGACCACCTATGGAGAGATTGCCAGAGCCCTCGGCAGCATAAACCTATCAAGGGCCGTTGGTAATGCGCTGAACAAAAATTCCAGAACTATCAGAATTCCATGCCACCGCGTCGTCAAATCTGATGCCTCGGTAGGCGGCTACAGCCGCGGCACCAGAGAGAAGATAAATCTTCTCACCAACGAGGGAATTCAGATAAAAGGTGGCAGGGTTCTTGACTTCAAGAAGGTATTTTTTAGACTAAGCCCCTGACTGTCTTCACCGAAACCCTTGGAATTCCTGCAATGTCCTCTCCCCCCGCAGTTAGGTTGAGAATTCCAACCCTGCTCTCCTTCGCAAATTTTTCCAGCAGTCTTTTTCCTATTTTCAGCTTCCTCAGTTTTCTCTCTCTGTCATAGCTACCGGAGAATTCCCCAACCTCCTCACCAAAGTCCATTCCCGCAAGGATTATCATCCCGGCATTGAATCTCCCGGCAAGAAAGACCGCCCTGTCCCCGTCGGTGAATCCTCCAAGGTTGTGAACCCTCTCTGCTGCTTCTGTCTGCGTGGTTCCGATTGGATCCCGCAAAGCAGGAACATTCTTTTTCAGCAACTCCATGTTGTCGCCGTGGGCATGGACAACCGTTATCGTTCCCCTGCTGTTTGCCTTCTTTATCGCCTCCAGGTCGCCGTCCAGGTCGGTTACATTAATCGCAGGGAGAATTCCCTCCCTCAGCAGCGCCCTGACAGCACCGTCTGCAGCAATCAGAACAATATTATCTTTCCTGTGCAGTTTCTCCGATTTTATTCTTCTGATGTCCTCCAGCAGCGAGGGCCCTGCCCCAAACACAATTGCAGTTTTGCCTTCAATAATCCTGAGACGCTCTACACCCCCCTTCCGGAGCAAACCGTTGAGAACATCCGTGGCTTTTCTATCGGCTTCTTCATCCACCATATCCTTCCATTCCATCCTTAGAATATTTTGATTCGCTCAAATAATAATCCATGCCAATACCAGGACACCACCTCATGATTGACGATGAGATTATTGACAGGATTTGCAGCCATGCAAAGATTCGCAGCAAAGACAGGGTGCTGGAGATTGGTGCCGGGACCGGAAACCTCACCCGGAAGCTGCTCGAAACCGGAGCCACCGTCTATGCAATAGAGAGCGACCCTTCCATGTATTCACAGCTCGGTGCCAGATTCCCGGACAATGAAAACCTGCACATCCTCCACTCATCCGCCCTGAAGATAGAATTTCCCGACTTCAATAAAGTAGTTTCAAACCTTCCATATTCAATCTCCAGAGGGATAACCGAGAGAATTCTCATGCATGAATTCGAGCTGGGAATTCTCGTCTATCAGCGCGAGTTCGCCGAGAAACTTCTGGCAAAGCCGGGACAGGAGAACTACCGGTTCATCAGCGTGCTTGCCCAATGTTGTTCAGACATCAGGATTCTGGACTCAATCCCCCCCTCAGCCTTTGAGCCCGCGCCGGGGGTATGGTCTTCGATAGTCCGGATAAGGTTAAGGTCAGTAGCAACAAAGGGGTTCATAGATTTTCTACATTCCCTCTTCAACCGGAGGAACAGAAAGATAGGAAACCTGCTGCCCGATGCCCCCGGAGAATTCAAAGACAGGCGGCCCCACACCCTGAAGCCCGCAGAATTCATGCGGCTGTATAAACAGATATCAGTTGGCGATATAAAAGATGCCAGAGGAATTGCCAAAGGCATAACGACAAAAGGCCTGAGGGATGAAAGTGACCGTTTTGATTGATTCGTATGGCTGGATAGAGTATTTTGGCGATGGTCCTCTGGCTAATAGGTATGCAAAATTCTACATTAACAAAATCTGATTTAATTAAATCCAATCCAAAATTATAGATAGAATGGCAAAGACAGGCACAGAACTCCTGAAGAGGGGCTTCGCCAGGATGGTGAAGCGCGGTGTTGTGATGGATGTAACAAACGCTGAGCAGGCAGGGATTGCTGAGGAGGCCGGAGCGGTGGCAGTCATGGCTCTGGAGAGAGTCCCTGCCGATATAAGGGCAGAAGGGGGAGTGGCAAGGATGGCCGACCCCCGGAGGGTCCGGGAGATAATGGATGCAGTAACAATCCCCGTCATGGCCAAGGTCAGGATAGGTCACCTTGCAGAAGCACAGATTCTGCAGGAACTCGGAGTTGATATGATTGACGAATCAGAGGTTCTGACCCCCGCTGACGAGCATAACCACATCAACAAGAAGAGGTTCAGCATCCCCTTTGTTTGCGGGGCAAGGAGTCTCGGAGAGGCCCTTAGAAGAATCTCCGAAGGAGCCGCAATGATCAGGACAAAGGGCGAAGCCGGCACAGGAAACATTGTCGAAGCCGTCAGGCACATGCGTCTGATAATGTCGGAGATCAGGGAGATACAGAACATGGACCATGATGAGTTATACAGGAGGGCAAAGGATATTCAGGCTCCATTCGATCTGGTCATGGAGGTTAAGAAGCTCGGCAGACTCCCGGTGGTGAATTTCGCGGCAGGGGGGATAGCGACTCCGGCCGATGCATCTTTAATGATGCAGCTCGGAGCAGATGGGAATTTCGTAGGGTCAGGAATATTCAAGTCAGAGGATCCACTGCCAAGGGCAAAGGCAATAGTTGAAGCCACCGCTCACTATGACGACCCCAAAATCCTTGCCAGGGTATCAACAGGGCTCTCGGAGCCGATGAAGGGCATAGACATCAGAGACCTTGAGGAGAAGGATAGATTACAGACCCGGGGGGTTTAAAAAAATAGCCGAACGCATGGACAGGGCTAATGAAGAACCAAGAAGAGGTTAATACTATTTCTCAATAATATAATACATCATGGAAAAAGGGGTATTTATTGTTCTTGAGGGACTTGATGGTTGTGGGAAATCAACCCAGGCTAAATTGTTATATGAATGGTTGAAGAAGGAGGGATATAACGCATTAATTACTGCTGAACCAACCAGAAACGAAATAGGAAGATGCATAAGAAAAATTCTTTCCGGTAAAAAGAGATATAATCCCAAAACACTTTCCTATTTATTTATCTCAGATCGCCATGAGCATCTAGAAAAAGAGATAAAACCCGCATTGGATAATAAAAAGATAGTTATATGTGAAAGATATTACCACTCCACAATAGCATATCAAGCTGCGCAGGGGATAGATATGGAATATTTAATAGAACTAAATTCCTTCGCTATGGACCCTGAAATAAAACCTGATTTAGTTATATTTCTGGATGTCAAACCGGACATCGCAGCGAGTAGAACAAGCACCGGAGAAATCTTCGAGAACGAGAAATTCCTCAGAGGGGTGAGGGAGAATTACCTCAGGCTTGATAATCTCACGAGGATAGACGGCAACCGTCCAATTGAGGAGGTATTTAGCGATATGAAAAAGGTTGTTTCCGTGCTGCTCTGATAGTATTCCTTCTGATTTCAATATCAAACCCGAACCTCTTTGCAAGAAAGACATTTGTCCTTGCATGCTCCGTAATCTCGCTTACCCTTACCGAACCCCCTGCCAGGGCAAGATAGGGGATAATCTGGTCGCCCATCCACCTGTCCAATGGTGCTCCAGAGCCCAGCTCCTTCAGGAGGTTACCCGCTGCCTCCTGCCCCACTCTCTCTGCGGTCCTGTCCTTCCCGCCCGGTGAGTCCGAACCAAGGATGGAATTCTCTGTCTCAGCCCAGAGAACTAACCCGGAGCCATAGGACGGAGTTTTGCAGTATTCCTGTTTTATCAGCATATCAGAATTGAGCCCCGGATCCGACAACCTTTTATAAAGCAATTGCCTCGCGCTCCCCACCTGCCTTCCTGCAACTCCCGCCCTCTCAAGGTTTTGGTGAGCATGGGAGATTCCCCCAAGCGAGAGAATTCCCCCTCTTTTTGTTATATCTATCTCAGATAATTCCGATGGGCTGAATTCTGCAGTTACTTTTCCTCCCCCTTTAGGGTAGTAGCCCCTTTTCTCCAGCTCTATCCGTCCATCATAGCCGAACCTCCGCAGGAGCGGGAG
The DNA here is from genome assembly GCA_015523055.1 of Candidatus Altarchaeota archaeon. Lineage (GTDB taxonomy): Archaea > Altiarchaeota > Altiarchaeia > IMC4 > QMZM01 > WALD01. The sequence continues at coordinate 401 of WALD01000067.1, read as the reverse complement.
AGTAACAAACCTCAGGTAGTCTATCGGTGGGCTCCACCTGACATCTGTTCCCCCTGTAATCCTTACCCTTACCCTGCCCCCGGCAAATATTGCAGGAATCATCAGCGCCTGAAGAACAAGGGTTATGGAGCCGGCCGTGCCGATATTTAGGTTAATCCTCTTAGCCTGGATTTCAGAGGGTTTAAATTCAATATCTTTTGAATGAATCTCGGCCCCTCTGACCTCTGCACTGCACAGCTCTGCTACCGCCCTGATTCCTGTGAGGTGCTGGGCCCTCAGCCCCGGGTTGCTTCTCTTTGCCCTGATGTTGGTGATTTTGATCTCCCTTCCTGTGACCGCCGACAGGGCTATGGAAACCCTGACAACAGCGCCCCCTCCCTCCCCACAAGAGCCGTCTATCC
>WALD01000066.1 GCA_015523055.1 Candidatus Altarchaeota archaeon | reverse complement strand
GTTATAGAGCGCTGGAAGAATTCCACTATAAAAGTCTCTTTATAGGAACCATGTGGTTCCAGGACGCCTGGAATCTTAACATGGAACGTCTGAAAAGATGCGTAATTCACTATTCCACCCTGGAAGGAGTGGTTCCTTTTTGTGCTTACAACGGACTAGGTGTCGGTGAAAAAATCAGAAAGAGACATTCTATATCATTCGAGGGATGGGAGAAAAAAACAGGGCGCAAACTTAAAGACGACCTCTGGAAAGGAGGGCTAATAAGCTGAGAAAATGAAAATTGCCATAATTTATGACAATACATGCAAAAGAGGTTTCGAGGCAACGGGGGTTCTCCTGCCTCGTGGAATTATAGTAACACAGTAACCGAAAATGTCCCCTTGGGATGGGAAATTACCTCAGCTACGCCAAATTATAACACACGTCCTTCTGACAACCAATATAAATGGTTATCCCAAGGGGAAGGCGTAGAGGATACCAGCATTACTCCCCTCTATCTTCTTTTACACTTTCTCATTAATTTTTTCTTCCTCCCACTTCTTTAACTCAGATTTCCAAGTTCCTGAATTCCCGAATTCTTAGGCACTATGTCTGTATTTTCAGCACCAAGAGGCCCACCGTATTTATAGACATAATGCCCAATTACCCCTTATGTCATTCATTAGGTACAAAAGGGTCTGGAATAAGGAGTATGCGTACGAAATCACCAGCTACTGGGACAAAAAATAAAGAGTTCAAGATAGAAAAGCAAGTACCTGGATGTTGTCGTGGACAAAGATAGAGGAAGATATCTGAGCGGTTTGGAATCATAGTGCCCAGGGTGCTGGGAATTTAGGACATTGTCATTCTTTGCTCCTCTCACATTCTGTTGTTCGTTCATCCCCCTTGCTCCCGGGTGTCTCGAACCGATAGACCAACCAAACATTAAATCTCAATGCGTTCTCCGATTTTTAAGAATCTAAACCTTAAACCCTGTTTATTAAAGTCCCTTTCTATTTGTTCAAAATTAGCAGGATGGTCCGGGTGATCATAATGAACAGGTATTACTAATCTTGCTCCGGTCTCTTTTGCAAAAAACGCAGCTTCCCATGAACCCATAACAAGTCCATGATCTACAACAGGAACAAACAGGACATCACATTTATAGTCATTTTTGAAACAGATGGTGTCGCTTGTTTGATACGCTCTGTTGATGCCATCATCAATAATAAAACCAACATTTTCATAAATCTCTTTACCCCCCTTGAGAGACGGGATATAACCATGAACTGCTTTAACAACCTCAATCCTGATACCCCCAACATCTAAAACATCCCCCGCCTTTACTATCCCCATAGAGAATTCTGGATATGTGTCGGCAACCTCCCTGGAACTATAGAATTTTGTTTTTGGATTTTTTATGATTTTATTGATGGCATCAACATGGCAATGGTCTTCATGTTTATGCGTAACCAAAAGTATATCAATGTTCCTCCATTCGTTATCTGGATATGATTCTTTATACTGGATATACCCTGGATCAATAAGGATCCTCTTGCCCCCCGTTTCGATTAAAACACATGATTGAGCAAATTTTGTGATTTTCATAGTCATATTATTAGTATGTTTGCTGAGGGTTAAATTGTTTTTGGTAGTTAATCATATTGCACATACCAACATATTAATGCACTGTTTTAATACATAAACTCAACCTCATCCCCTGCCTCCGTAGTGCCTAACTTTCCCACTCTAAGCTCTATAACAAATTTTGCAGGCTTCTGCGGTTTAAAAATCTTCAATGAATTTGGTTTAATTCCTTTTTTAATATCTACAACAACCCTTTCAGAATTCATCCATATAACGTCTATTGGAAACCTCATAAAAAGTGTATGAATTGCTGAGGACTTTACATCCTCTCTTGGAGAAATAAGAACCATATCCCCTGGCTCTGAAAGCATCAAACCCCTAAATCTCGAAAGGAAAGACCTGGCTATCTTACAGGATTCACTTATAATAAGCCCCTTACTCCTGTTAAATATCTTCATTATACCGGGGGGCAAGGAGACCCCCTTCCAAAAGGGTGGGGAGGAATTGCCCCCCCTAACCTCCTTTTAAGTGTTGAAAGTGATATATTAACCGTTGGAGCGGTTCTGCCAGTTTTCCAACGATCGGTAGCCGGTAAACCTATCTTTGCGTTCCAATGATGGTTTTGTTTCCGATGCGGTGCATCAAGATGATGGACCTATGGAATGCTCCTTGCGAAGCTGGGAGTAGTTTACTACCATCTAAACATAGCCAGAAGCCTGCTCACAATGCCGCCATTATCCTCTTGTATGTGCCTCTTACCAAGGATATGGCTTGATACCCTTCTTATCTCCTGGCTCACCCTGTGCTTCGGGTAACTCAGAACAACCGGGCTTTTGGCCTCAATTGATTTCCTGACTACCGGGTTGTCGGGAACAGCACCAATAACAGGAAGTTCAAAAAACGATGATACATTATCCCTATTCAGTTCGTCCTTTCTGTTAACCCTGTTAAGGACAATTCCTATAACGTTCTTGCCCTTCTTTTCTGTTATAGTCTTCGTTCTTAATGCATCTGAGATTGTAGGAAGCTCCGGATGAGTCACAATAAGTGCCTCGTCAGACATATCTATCGCATTCAGGGTTTCTCTATCAAGACCGGTTGCAGCATCAATGAGAACAAAATCCTTATCCCCAAGAAATTCATCAATTGAATTCCTCAGGTTCCTTGGTTCGGCATCTATATGCTCAATGGAAAGAGAAGCAGGAATTATATCAACGCCTGAGGGATGCTTATACATGGCATCCGTGAGCAGTGCATCATCATTCATGACATCGTGAATGGAAACGGGATAGCTAAGCAGACCAAAATGAAGACCCAGATTAGCCCCTGTAAGATTTGCATCAAGAATGGCGACGTTCTTGCCTTCCTGTGCCAGAGCTACGCCCAGATTAGAAACGAGAGTAGTCTTTCCCACACCTCCCTTCCCTGAAAGAACACTGATCACCCTGCTCATAATAATTATAATATCTTTAATATATAAATATCTCATCCAATCGCCATCCAATCAAAGTGATTTGTGTAAAATGATCTGTGTAGGTATAATCGAAGAAGATCCGGATTCAATGATAGAAATCGCAAATTCGACAGGTGCAGATTTGGTAGAGTTGAGGCTTGATTATCTAAAAGAATTTACCGGAATTAGTAAACTTGGGAAAATAAAAAAGCCGATAATTGCAACCTGCATGCCGGAATTTGAAGGTGGGAGGTTTGCAGGAACAGAAGATGACCGAATTGGAGTCTTACGGAGGGCAATTGACTTTTCAGATTATGTGAGTATAGAATTGCACACCGAAAGCAGGGTCAGAGACCATCTCATCAGGGTGGCTAAGGAGAAAGGGGTTGAGGTTATCCTCTCCTTCCACGACTTCAACTATACGCCAGAGAGAAAGGAAATTCTTTCCATCCTGAGGCAGGAGGAGAAGGCAGGGGCAGATATAGCAAAGGTCGCATTCATGCCAAAAAACCCGATAGATGTTCTTAACACGCTTGCAGCAGTAATCGAAAACCCGACCAGGATTCCGGTAATTGCGATAGCAATGGGCGAACTGGGCAGGCCATCAAGAATCCTCGGACCGATTTTCGGTTCTTTCCTAACCTATGCATCAGCTGGCAGGGGCAAAGAATCAGCTCCGGGGCAGTTAACGGTAGAGGAATTAAGAAGGGTAATGAACATAATTGAATGATGAAAATCCTGAATCACGACATAGGGAGAGAGAAGCGATGCGGCATCCCCGAAGTAGTATTCGGTTCCGGAAAGACGACAGAGGATATGATAAAAATCGCGGATGAATTCCTCAGCACCTCAGGGAGAATTATTATTACTAAAATTGATGATAAAAAAACGGAAAGAATTTTAAAGAGAATAGACAAAAGGAGTTTTCTCATTCATCACAATAAGAAGGGTAAGGTCCTTGTAATCAAAAAGAAGGGTATAAAGACAATAGACTATGGAGTAATAGGACTTATAACTGCAGGGACATCTGATATCCCGGTGGCTGAGGAGGCAAAGGCAGTTGCTGAAGAGCTGGGCTGCAGGGTAATCACTATCTATGATGTCGGTATTGCGGGAATTCATCGCCTGTTTCCAGCCCTTGATAAGGTAAAAAATGCAGGAGTGTTAATCGTAATTGCAGGGATGGAAGGTGCCCTTCCCTCAATAGTCTCTGGTCTTGTTTCTGTCCCGGTTATAGGCGTTCCAACATCAGTCGGCTATGGCACCGGAACAAGAGGCAAAGCAGCCCTGAATGCAATGCTTAATTCCTGCTCTCCAATTGCTGTTGTAAATATAGACAACGGATATGGTGCCGCTGTTCTAGCATACAAGATTCTAAAATATCCAGAGTCTGCCCTCATGAAATGAGTGAAGACATGCCCATTGGGATATTAGTAGGCATGAAACAGAACTATTGATCCCAGTTCTGGGAGCATACAAAACCGGTCATGGAGTCCAGCCTCCCCACTTATTAATAAAAAAACAAATATTTTACCCTCAGTCAAAATGAGAAATATAGTTCTTGAATTCCCAAAGGAGACCCCCCTACAGGAGCAGTCTGTGGAGTTGGTTGAAAGAAAGGGCATAGGGCATCCGGATTCTATCTGCGATGGAATTGCAGAGTCTGTTTCAAGGGCTCTTTCCAGAGAGTATGTAAAGAGATACGGTAAAATTCTTCATCACAATACCGATCAGGTGGAATTAGTGGGCGGAAGTGCAATGCCTGCCTTTGGAGGAGGAAGAATAATAAGGCCCATATATATTCTGTTAAGTGGAAGGGCAACCACCTCAGTTAAGGATGACGAAATTCCTGTGGGAGCAATAGCAATAGAGGCGGCAAGAAAATATATATCCGAGAATTTCCCAAATATAGATGTTAATTCTTATGTCAGGATTGAGGAAAAAATGGGTCATGGTTCAGCTGATTTAAGACATGTCTTTGAAAACAATGGAATTCCAAAATCCAATGATACCTCCTTTGGGGTGGGTTTCGCACCCCTTTCCCTCACGGAAAAACTTGTTCTGGAAACAGAGAGATACATTAATGGAAGTCTTGGAATGAAAGAAGTGGGTCAGGACATCAAGGTGATGGGGGTCAGAAACAAGGACAAGATTATCCTGACCATAGCTGCTGCAATGGTCTCGAAATATCTGGAGGATATGGACCATTACAGGGCTGCAATTCAGAAATTAAATTCAAAAATAAATGATTTTATTGTGGGAATTACGAACAGGGAGGTGGAAATTCATATAAATACAGGGGATGATTATGAGGCGGGTTCGGTCTTCTTAACAGTAACCGGGACATCCGCAGAGCATGGCGACGATGGTTCAGTCGGTAGAGGAAACAGGGCGAACGGTCTCATCACACCATACAGACCGATGTCCATGGAGGCTACGGCAGGAAAGAATCCGGTAAACCATGTTGGGAAGATATACAACCTCCTCTCAAATAAGATTGCTAATGAAATAGCAGAGGAGGGAGCAAAGCAGGTCTATGTGAGAATAATGAGTCAGATCGGAAAGCCCATAGACCAGCCACTGCTTGCATCAGTCCAGGTTATAGGGGACAGAAGCATGGAGCAGAGAGCAAAAGAGATTACCGACCACTGGCTGGAGAACGTTACTGACATTACGCAGATGTGTCTTAATGGTAAGATACCTACATTCTGAACTCAATCCGTCAATCTGAACTTATATCCATATCTTATTATTCCTGACTCACCATCTGCAATAACCTTCCTGAAAACGGTTTCAACCCTCTTTCCAATTTCAACATCTTCCGGGTTGCAGTCAACTATCTGCGTTGTAATAAATGGCCCTTCATCCATCTTCACTATAGCGATGACATAGGGCACCTGATAATCAAAACCCTGGGGCGGAGCACGAATAACAGTATAACTGTAAATCTCCCCCTTGCCGGAGAATTTGAATTCCTCCATACTACCCGTTCTCCTGCAATCCGGGCAGATGCTTCTCTGTGGAAAAAACCTGCCACTGCAATTCTTGCAATAACTTCCAATCAGATTGTATCTCTGGGGCAATAACCTCCAATGAGCTGGTAAACCTTTCATTCTTTTTCCCCACTTAGTATATGGACAACACAGGTGGCTCCCGAGCCACCAACATTCTGTATCAGGCCAGTCCTAGCGCCCTTAACCTGCCTCTTCCCTGCATCGCCCCTTATCTGCAGCACTGCCTCAATAGCCTGTGCAATCCCTGTCGCTCCGACTGGATGGCCTCTGCCCTTTAAACCCCCGGAGGTATTGATAGGAATTCTTCCATTAAGCTCAGTTTCTCCATCCTCTGTAATCTTTCCACCCTCACCGAATTCACAGAAACCCATCGCTTCAATAGCAAGAATCTCAGCAATGGAGAAGCAGTCGTGTAACTCTGCAAAGTCGATATCCTCTGGTTTAATACCAGCCCCCTTATAGGCCTTTCTAGCTGCGAGAATTGCAGCATCCATCCGCGAGAACGACTTTCTGTCATGCAGGGCTATACTGTCTGTGGCAAGAGATGAGGATCTAATCCAGACCGGGTCATTGTTCAGCTCCTCTGCCTTCTCCTCAGATGCAAGAATTACCGTTGCTGCGCCGTCAGTAATCCCAGAGCAATGAAGAATTCTTAGCGGGTCGGCAATCAGGGTTGAATTCATAACCTGCTCCAGAGTGACCCTGAATGGATACTGAGCATTTTCATTAAGTGAAGCATTATTGTGGCTCTTAACAGCCACCTGAGAGATTTGTTCAATAGTGGTGCCATACTCAACCATATGTCTTCTCGCCATCAATGCATACAAACTTGGAAAGGTCACTCCCTTAAAGGCTTCTAACTCCTGATCACCTGCACCCATAAGAGCAACAGCGGCAGAACCGGTAGGAATATCTGTCATCTTCTCAACCCCCCCTGCAACGACGATGTCCATTTCCCCGGATTTGATTGCAAGATAGGCTTCTCTTAGTGCAACCCCCCCGGAGGCACAGGCGGCCTCTACCCTACTGGCAGGAATTCCTCTCAGCCCTGAATAGTCAGCAACCAGTGCTGAAACGTGTTCCTGCTCAGCAAAAAGGCCCGGAGACATAGACCCAACATATATGCCCTCAATCTGATCCCCTTCGATCCCTGCATCTTTAATTGCCATAGCCCCTGCATCAACAATCAAGTCCCTGTACCCCCTGTCCCAGAGCTCCCCAAATTTTGTCATACCAACGCCTATAATCCCAACCCTTGAACTCATTTTTCCAGCTTGACCCCCTTAATCTTACCCTTCAATTTTGCGTATACTGCATAATCAACGTAATCCTTTCTGTCAATGAAGGACTGAAGCGGTTTTGAATTCTTTCTTTTTTCATTCTCTTTTGTTACCTCAATTATGAACGAATCCGAGCCAGCCCCGGAGCCGTAGGACGTGGCAAGAATCAAATCACCCTCTGTTGCCTCATCAAGAATTCTTACAAGACCCAGAAGGGTTGAACCAGAATAGGTATTGCCGATCCAGGGCGTCAATAAGCCCGGTTTTATCTGTTCCTGGTCAAAACCAAGTATCTTTGCAGCCTTTAGTGGAAATCTCCCATTGGGCTGATGAAACACAACATACTTAAAGTCTTTTGGGCTTAATTTATTCCTTTCCATTATCCTTTTTGAGCAGTTGATTACATGTTTGAAGTAGGCTGGCTCTCCGGTAAATCTTGCCCCATGTTTTGGGAATTCCTCTCCTTCCCTCCTCCAGAAGTCCGGTGTGTCTGTGGTAAAGGAATGGGTGTCTTTGATCTCTGCAATCAAATTCTCCTTCCCTATGATAAAAGCAGCACCTCCGGCAGAGGCAGTATATTCCAGTATATCCCCCGGCATTCCCTGAGAGGTATCAGAGCCAACTGCAAGCCCGAATTTAATCCTCTCTGCTTCGACCAAACCCATACAGCATTGAATTGCTGCAGTTCCTGCCTTACATGCAAATTCAAGATCTGCAGCAGTCAATTCAGGAGTTGCCTCTATCGCAGCCCCCACAATCGTAGCCGTTGGTTTTACAGCATAGGGAGGCGACTCAGAACCGGCATAGATTGCCCCTATATCTGCCGGCTTAATCCCGGAGTGCAGCAATGCATTTCTGGATGCCTCCACAGCAATAGTCGCAGCATCTTCATCCAGATTGGGGACTGTTTTTTCGTAAACCCCGAGGCCCTTCTTCACAGATTCTGGGTCCTTGCCCCACACTCTTGCAATCTCATCGGTCTTTATCCTATATCTCGGGAGATATGCCCCATATCCAACAATTCCAACACTCATTTTATGCGAGCTTCCTCAGCCTGTTAGTCAATTCCTCCTCTGGATTAATCTCTGAAACGACAAGTGATATATTCTCCTTTTTTGCTATGCTCATTGCTAGATCATCTACCTTTTCGGTCATCAGACCATGAAGTACCACCAGTGATGGTTTTGGAGATGTTACCTTTATTGCTATCATAGGGGATCTGCCTGTATGAACCTTTGTAAATATTAACGCTCTTTCTGTGTTTGCTCCATAGAGACTCATAAGGCCTGTTTCAGAGAGGTCCAGGATTGCCTTTATTGAATCAATAACAGTATAACCCCACACTACCCTCTCTGCCATATTCCCCCCCACAATGACTCTACCCTCTACTGCCTTCACAAACTTTTTAATAGGGAGGGGAATCAAAAATTCCCGCAAGTCAAGAATTGCATCCGACTTCTTGGCCGAAAGAATTTTTGTTAACTCCCTTTTACCTCTGATATCCTCCTGAATTAAAGCGTTTATGAACCTTCTTACGAACCCAATGCCAGGGGATTTTCTTCTCCCGTATTCGTAGTCAGAGATTACCGAGGCCGAAATTCTAAGCTTTTCTGCAAGCATCTTCTGTTTAATGCCAAATATCTCGCGCCACTTTCTCATTGACTTCCCCGGTTTCTCTGCCAGCACGATTTCACCAGCTATTATCCTCCTAAGTTCGCTTTCAGAGTCCAAGTCACAGCATTACTTATTCATAAAGGTATAAATATCCATTAAATAAAAATAGACAATAGACGAAGCTGTCTTTTTACCCACCCCCCCTATTATATTTAATCCCTCCAAGAAATTTCGTCGAGGTAAAATCTTCATTACAATGGAAAAAATCAACGAGAAGATCAGGGAGTTTCTGAGCAATATGTCTAAAGACATAAACAGGGTTGCTGAGTTATACCCTGAGAAAAGGAGTATCATTATCAACTACGAAGAACTTGAAAAATTCGACCATAGGCTTGCAGAGGAACTTCTTATGAATCCTGACAATACAATAAAACTCTTTCAAGATATTTTGAAGGAAAAAATCTCAGTGGCTCCTGAACTGATGGACGACCTGAGGATAAACGCTCGTTTCTGCAATATTCCTAAAGAAAGGGGTTACACACTCCTGATCAGAGAAATTAGAGCAAAGAATGTAGGAAAAATGATGGCTGTTGAGGGCCTTGTGAACAAGATTACCGATGTTTTTCCAAAGATTGAAGTCGGCAGATTCTACTGTAATAAGTGTAACCAACCACACGATGTTCCCCAAACAACAAGATTTCTCACACAACCCCTGTTCTGTGATAACTGCAAGAGACGGGAATTTCGATTTGTACCCGAGGAGTCAAAACTAACAGATATCCAGAAACTCGAGATTCAGGAACCATTGGAGATGCTCAAGGGGGGGGAGGAAGCAAGAAGGATAGAGGTGTGGGTGGAGGATGATCTGACTGATGCGGTGTGTGCAGGAGACAGGGTTATAATCACCGGTATCATGAGACTTATCCCTCCGAAAAAAGGAGGATCTGTTTATTCCAAATATATTGAGTGTAACAATATTGAGGGCATGGCCAAGGAATTTGGGGACATCGAGATTAGCAAGAAGGAAGAGATAGAGATTAAGAGGCTTTCGAAGGACCCCAAGATTTATGACTATATACTGGCCTCAATCGCCCCAGGAATCTGGGGCTACAACGAGGTTAAGGAAGCCATCGCATTGCAGCTCTTTGGAGGAAGGGGAATGAAGAAGCTTCCGGATGGAACTTCGTTAAGGCCCGACATACATCTGCTTCTTGTGGGAGACCCCGGTGTCGCAAAATCGAGAATTCTCCAATACGTTAACCAGATAGCACCCAAGAGCATCTATGTTACTGGTAAAGG
>WALD01000065.1 GCA_015523055.1 Candidatus Altarchaeota archaeon | reverse complement strand
CTTTCTTTTTCTAAAAGAAAGGGCTGATACCAAGCTACCCTACGGTCCCCAACCCACAGGTTTAGTGTTTTTTTTCTTTCCGCCAGCGCTTTCTTTTTCTAAAAGAAAGGGCTGATACCAAGCTACCCTACGGTCCCCTGTGGTCCCTCCATAGATATATAACATAAGATATTGGAGATAAATACCCCCCTAAATCGCTTTGATTTTCTTTTCAATAGAATTCAGATAGGTGGTAAGCCCCTGGGGTATAGCACTCTTCAGGATTTCATCGGCCTGTTTCTTCAGTTCTGGATGGGCATTCTTTGTAGCGACTGTAAGCCCGGGGAAGGTGAACATACTTATGTCATTTTCAGAATCGCCAAAGAATGCACAGGACTTCGGTTCAATCCCCAATTCCTCAAGTGCTATCCTTATGCCTGCCTTCTTGTTCACATTTCTGGGCAGTACCATTATCCTATCTACATTTCTTTCAAGATTTGCTTCAAGGCCCTCGCTATCAAGAATTCTCCTTATCCCTCTTTCATATCTTCTTTTAACACTGACCGTTGAGTCCCGCAGGGTGACCGGGAAATTTGCGTTTGAGAATACCCTGCATATCCTCTTTCCATCTACCTCATTAATTCTTATAGTATTCCTCGTTTCAGGGAAGTATATGATGGCACCGTTCTCCGCAACTATGGCGTCCCATATAGGGTTTTTTGCTTTGAAATCAAGCATGAAATCAAGTGATCTTCCTGATGCGAGTATGAACTTTATGTTCCTTGATTTTAGTCTTATGAGCGATTCCTTCAGTTTCTCATCAAGTCGGGGGTCTGAAGGATCCACAAGGGTCCTATCGAAATCAAGGACAATACAACTGAGTTTAAGGAAACTCGCTTCGTTGAACAGTTCGCTGTATCTCTCATAGACTACCTCAAGGTCATATTCCTCCTTTGCCCTCTTGAGGCTTCTTTTAGCCAGATTATCTGCCATTTTTCTATCTCTGAGAAGGGTCACTATGTCCCTTGCAAGAGTCCTTGAGTCCCCCCTGCTGAAGAGAAAACCGTTATAGCCATGTATTATCTGCGTCTTTATCCCCCCAACACTACTCCCTATAACCGGTTTTCTTGATGCCATACCCTCAGTTATTGCCAGACCAAACGCCTCCACATTGGAGGGAAGGACTACTACGTCAGCATAATTGTAAGCGGTTGGTATATCCTCCAGTGAAATGTGGCCGGTGAAGATTACATCATTCTTCACCCTTGCCTTCTTTACAGCATCCATTATCTCCCTCTTCTTATTGGCTCTTCTCTTAAGAACCTTACCACTTATTGAGCCATTGCCTACAAAAACAACCTTAAAATTCCTGATTCTCTTCTTTATGAAGGGAATTGCCCTTATCAAGGTTTCATGTCCCTTTATTGGGTCTATCCTCGATACGCAAAGGATTATTCTGTCCTCTTCAGGAATGTTATAACGTTTCCTGAAATCATATTTCATTACTCCCGGTTTGAATGCCTTTGTATTCACAAACGGGTGGATTACATTCACCTTGTCCTTCTCAACCCCTGTCCCTATCGCATTCTCTGCATACTCCTCGGTCGAGAATATAATCTCATCATAGTAATTCAATTTCAAGGCGACCCACTTTCGGATATGGGGGTCAACCTCCTTGTAGAAGGGTATATGCCAGGTGAATATCTTTGGTATTTTCAGTTTCAACAGCAGTTCACCAAGCATGAGAAGTTGAAAATCGTGTACATTGAGGATATCTATCCTCTTATCCCTGTAAATCCGAAGTATGTTCTTTGCAACAAGTCTATTGAATCTGAAGAAGTCAGAGAAGTCTTCAACAAGGAGATCATCAAAGCCTTTGTCCAGTTTCATGAGGTGAAATGCTCTGTAGATCGCATCCTTGAATGAGCCATAGCCCTTAAATACCTCCATAGAAGGAATTCTCTTTGGAATTCTGTAGACCTCAATTCCGTCAATTATCTCGTGGTAGCCTGCACCGGGGGGCCTGAAACAAACCTCGGTTACAGCATTATTGTCCTTGATGAATCTCTTTCCCAGATCATATAAATAGGTTGAAACACCACCGGGATAGGGGACAAATGACTGGCTTACAAAGCATATCTGCTTTTCTGATATCGTATTTGATTCTGACATTTTGGAATAAAGAAGATGACCAGATGTCGTTGACCAACCCTGGTAAAGAATTAAATTTAGTCCTTAATATACAAAAGCACCTATTTTTAGATATCGGAGAATATACTTATGGTTAAATGACAAAAAAGACACTGGACAGATATAGGGATGTTGTTGGTGATAAAATAGTTGACGAGATCTATAACTCGGCCTCTTCGCTGTCGGAGAAGCACATAGTCCATATAAACTCCACCTATCAGGGAGGGGGCGTTGCCGAGATACTGGAGACCCTTGTCTTATTGATGAACGATGCCGGGGTAAATACCGGATGGAGACTCCTGCATGGCTCTCCTGATTTCTTCAGGGTAACCAAGAAATTCCACAATGCACTTCAGGGAGATGATATCCGGCTGTCTAGGATGAAGAAGAGGGTCTATGAGATGGGCAACGAGAATAATTCCGTTTTCCTGCATCTGGACCATGATGCGGTAATTGTTCATGATACCCAGCCCCTCTCCCTGATAAAATTTGAAAGAAAGGCCCAACCATGGATATGGAGATGCCACATAGATATCTCTACCCCAAACAAAGAGATTTGGGCTTACCTCAAGGAATTTATCCTCAAATATGATGCAATGGTTGTTTCAATGGAGGAGTATAAAAGAGATCTGCCTATAAAACAGGAGGTTATAATGCCTGCTATCGACCCCCTGAGCCCAAAAAATCAGGAGATCTCAACCAGTAAGATCTCAAAATATCTGTCGAAGTTTGGAATTGAGCAGGACAAACCCATTATAAGCCAGGTATCGAGATTTGACAAATGGAAGGACCCGGAGGGGGTGATAAGGGCATATGAACTTGCCAGAAAGGATGTTGACTGCAGGCTTGTTTTAATAGGGTCTATAGCCTCCGATGACCCCGAAGGTCAGAGCATGTATGACCGGTTGAGCAAGAGAATTGAGAAGAAGAGAGACATAATCCTGATATCGCATGAGAGTGATATTCTTGTAAACGCCATACAGAGGGCATCATCCCTTGTTCTGCAGAAATCCATCAAGGAGGGTTTTGGTCTGACCATGAGCGAGGCCCTGTGGAAGGGCACTCCAGTGATAGGGGGTAATGTGGGGGGCATAAGAACACAGGTAATAGAGGGTATCAATGGTTATCTCGTGAATAATGTCGAGGAGTGTGCCGACAGGATTGTAAAACTGCTTAAGGACCCAAAACTGGCGAATGAGATGGGTAAGAAAGGCAAAGAGCATGTCAGGGAGAACTTCCTGGTGACAAGACATCTGCTGGACTGGTTTGAGTTTCTTAAGCAATATCTTGCTAAATGATGGGTCATGCCCCAAACAGCTTTGCTCTATTACTCAGATCCATAATCCTGTCCATCAGATTTATGCCACATATTCTTCCAATGTCGCCCTTTGCACAGTGTCTTTCTGTGAATCTCTTTACCGGGTCCGTCCTGACATCTCCAAGGATTGCTATTGGAACAGGGTCTGCAGAGTGCTGCCGAATATTTATGGGGGTTGAGTGATCCGCCGTCAGTACTACGGTCGTGTCCTTAACCTCGTTCAGAATCGGTGCAATAACCTCTGAGTCAATTCTCTCGATAAATTCCCTCTTTGCATTAAAATTCCCGTCATGGGACGCCTCATCTGTCCCCTTGATATGTAGAAAAACGAAGTCGTATTTTTTCAGGGCCGTTATTGCTGCTTTAGCCTTAGCGCCTATGTTGGAGTCCGTATGGCCGTTTGCTCCTTTGACCTCTATTGCATCCATTCCTACCGACCTGCAGACTCCTGTTATGAGGGTGGTCGCAGAGATACATGCCCCCTTAATACCATACCTCTCCTCAAACGGTTTGAGATATGGATTAACCCCTGTGCCCCGGCAGAGAATAACATTTGCAGGGAGTTTCCTGTTCCTGATTCTTTCCTTATTTGCGATGTGATCTGAGAGAATGCTCTCTGCCCTCTTTGTGAATTCATTTAGAATCTCTGCTGTGTTTCTGGATTCTTTCCTTCCGTCAATAGGCATTGATTTGCTGGGTGGGACACCTATTTTCTCCGGGTCTGTAGAGGTAATATGGGGCGATAGATTCTTCCCTCTGATAACGAGGACAGCCCTGTGCCCCTGGCCCCTCTTAAAGATAAGCTTAACTCCTTTGATGGTTATTCCCTCCACCTCCTTTGCAAGCTGATCAAGGCCCTCCTCTTCCCTTCCTGCTCTCCTATCAGTTATCCTGCCGTTCTCCATGCTTGCAAAATTACATCGGCATGCAATGTCTCCCTTCTCCAGCTCTATCCCTGCCCCCGCCGCCTCAAAAGGGCCTCTGCCGGTGTAGAGTTCAAAGGGATTGTATCCAAATATTGAAAGGTGTGCTGTATCGCTACCTGGACGAATTCCGGTCCTTACAGTATCCATAATGCCGGTAATCCCTCTCTCTGCCAGCAGGTCCATGTTCGGTGTCTTTGCTGCTTCAAGGGGAGTCCGTCCGTCCGTCAGGCGATCACCCATACCATCGCAGATAATCAGCAGAGATTTCATAGTGTTATTTAATTACTCTGAAACATTAAATAATATGCCCATGTTTTATCTCAGACTTCTTGACGCTTTATGGTTCATCCTCCCGGCGTATTTTGCGAATTCTTTTCCGGTGAATGTCTCAAAGATAAGAGAATTTGAAAGGTATGGTACACCGATTGATGGTGGAAGAAAATTCGCGGGCGTCAGGATTTTCGGCGACGGGAAGACATGGAGGGGATTCTATGCCGGAATCATTGCAGGAACGGTTGCAGGAATTCTCCAGAATGTCTTCCAGCAGGATGCTGAAATTCTCTTCACCTCAATGCTGAAAGTGCCGGTGTTCCTTCCTCAAATGAACTTTGAGCTGGCTTTTATGCTATCTCTCGGTGCTATCCTTGGCGACCTTGCCGGGAGCTTTATAAAAAGGAGAGCCGGGTTTAAGCAGGGAAGCCCCGCCCCTCTCCTTGACCAGCTGGATTTTGCCTTCGGTGCATTGCTTTTCGCATGGCTCTGGTATTGTATCTCTTCATGGAACCTGAATGGTATCTTTGAGGAGAGGATAACCTACAACCGCTTCTTTGTGATTGTTGTTGTTACCCCTGGAATTCATATTCTCGGCAATATCATTGCATGGATGTGGAAGCTGAAAAGGGATCCGTGGTAGGATGGATAATCTAAGGAGGTCTTATTCTGAAAGGAAGGCAGAGATTAGAAAGAGAATATTGGAATTCGTGGCTGCTGGAAAAGGCTCAGATAAAAGACTCTTTCTTGAGCTGGCGTTCTGCCTTTGCACCCCTCAATCAAAGGCAAAGGTGTGCTGGGAATCGATCAGCAGGATGGCAAAAAAAGGGGTTCTCTACAGGGACGACGAAAAAGAGATACAAAAAGCTCTTATAGGCGTGAGATTCGCAGGTAACAAATCCAGATATATTGTGGCTGCAAGGGAGAATCTCCCGCTCATCATGGAATTCAAAAACGCCGGGAGTCCCTTGATGATGCGAGAATTCCTCGTGAAGAATGTAAAGGGCATCGGCTGGAAGGAAGCGAGTCACTTCCTGAGGAATATTGGCTATGGAGAGGATATTGCAATTCTGGACAGGCACATTCTCAGGAATCTGCTCAGATTAAAGATTATTCCGGAGATTCCAGAGAGCCTTTCCGGAGGGAAATACCTCAATATAGAAAACAAGATGAGAAAATTCTCGCGGAGGATTGGAATTCCGATGCAGGAACTGGACATGCTGTTCTGGTCGCTTGAAACAGGAGAGGTATTCAAGTAGGTTTATGGCAGAGGGTACCGGGCAGGGGGTACCCAACCTATTTTATCCCTTGAAGTTGCTATAGTAATCAATGGTAACTACAAATAATCCAAAAAAGGTAATCTCAGAAGTGGTTGAGAAGCTAAAAGATAGCTATAAACCAAAGAAGATAATCCTCTTTGGCTCCTATGCTCATGGAAAAGCTACGAAAGATAGCGATATAGACATTCTGATAATTAAAGATACTAATAAAAGAAGAGTGGATCGGTTTGTTGATGTTAAGGGGATTATATACAATCCAGGCTTTAGG
>WALD01000064.1 GCA_015523055.1 Candidatus Altarchaeota archaeon | reverse complement strand
ATGTTCTCGGTCAATGTGCCTGTTTTGTCGGTGCAGATTACATCAACCGACCCCAGACCCTCGGCAACGGGAAGCCTTCTGATTAATGCGTTTCTTTCAACCATCCTTCTTGCCCCCATAGCCAGGGACAGCGTTATTACAGCTGGTAGACCCTCCGGAATTGCAGCCACCCCAAGAGCGATGGCAATAAGAATCATCTTCAGTGGACTGGCCTCCGCTGCGATAATGCCCACAGCAGCCACGAATATGCTGATGAGAATTATAGCAATCCCCATCCTCTTGCCGAGGGCGTCCATCTTCATCTGAAACGGCGTCTTCTCCTCTTTTATGCTGCCTATGTCTCTGGCAATCTTCCCTAGCTCTGTCAACATTCCGGTTCTGACTACAATTGCCTTTCCCCTCCCTCTCAGGACGGATGTCCCTCTGAATAGCATATTCTTTCGTTCAGCCAGGATTGTTTCCCTGGGTAATTCCTTGCTTTCTTTTGAAACACCAACAGACTCACCCGTTAGTGAGGATTCATCAACCTTGAGATTCTTCTCCCATAGAATTCTCGCATCTGCTGAAATACTATCGCCCTCTCCAAGCAGTATAATGTCCCCGGGAACCAGATCTTCACTTTTGATTTCAACCTCTTTACCGTCCCTCAGGACGGTGCTTTTCAGAGATGAGAGTTTCCTCAGGTCCTCTATGGCCTTCTCAGCCTTATAATCCTGAACAAACCCGAAGATGGCGTTGAGGAGAACAATTATAATTATCAAGGAGCCGTCAACAATCTCTCCGATATAGAGGGAAAAGATTGCAGCAAGAATCAGGAGTATCATCAGCATGTTTCTAAACTGCTCCAGAAGAATCTCAAAGGGGCTTCTGCCTCCTCTCCTTTCAATCTCGTTTCTTCCATATCTCTTTAGACGAATATTGACCTCATCTCCGGTAAGGCCAGACTCTCTGCTCTCAAGTCTTTTGAATATATCCTCTATGCTCAGGGAGTGCCAATTATTGTCATTCATTGTCATTGTCTATTATGAATGCCTGATTCCGGGTTTGTATACCCTTCCGGCCCTCAGGTCGGAATTGTTTGATTCTTTATCCTTAAGCTCCCTCTGGAAACAGAATTCTATCTGAAATTCTATCCAGATAAACCTCAATCCAGATGGAATTCAAAACAGCAGAATTCTATCCGGTTTATCTGGGGAATTCACGGTGCACTCAGCCCCGAAGGGCTGATGTGCGCCAAAGCGTGAACCGATTTAGCGGTTCTGCCGAAGGCGTTTGATTTAGCTGTCCTAAGTGTCGTCGAGCGAAGCGGAGAGGGAGTAGTCCAGGTTGAATTCCTCTGCGATTAGCCGGGGAATTCACGGTGCACTCAGCCCCGAAGGGCTGATGTGCGCCAAAGCGTGAACCGATTTAGCGGTTCTGGTGAAGGCGTTTGATTTAGCGGTTCTGGTGAACGCGTCCGGGAGTGAATCCACCACCCGGACACCAGCTACCTGAGCACCTCCTCGTTCCCGCTACCTCACCAGCACCCTCTAATGGAGTTAGGGCTGCTCCCGTCAGGGCCTGACCCACTTCCCCCGGAAGAGAATCCGGTAAGACAGGAATTCATAGTCAGAAACCCAGACCGAATGCACGACTAATAGACTGCCTCCCAGACTTCGGCTTTCCCATAAAGGCGGTTTGGAATTACAGAGGACGCCTGCCCCTCCAGCCTGGTTCAC
This sequence comes from Candidatus Altarchaeota archaeon, assembly GCA_015523055.1. Lineage (GTDB taxonomy): Archaea > Altiarchaeota > Altiarchaeia > IMC4 > QMZM01 > WALD01. The sequence continues at coordinate 9,826 of WALD01000064.1, read as the reverse complement.
CATTAGGATATATGGATTATAAGGCTAAAAATTCAGAGCTATTTAAATCCGAAAACCAATATTTATGTATTCATTTAATCTCACAGAAACAAGATGGATTCCATAGTAAATGCTGCAATACAGCACGGAAATCTGGAAAAGATATCCTTTGATGAATTTGAAGGCACTGACAAGCTGAAGATAGTTGTTCTTGGTACGGGTGGTGGGGGCAATAATACAATAAACAGGCTGCAGCATATAGGAATTGAGGGCGCGGAACTGATTGCTTCCAATACCGACAGGCAGGATTTGCAGAAACTTGAAGGGGATATAACCAAGATTCTCATTGGAGCGAAACTTATGAGGGGCCTTGGTGCAGGGGGGTTTCCAGAGAAGGGTGAGAAAGCTGCTGAAGCAAGCAGGCACGAGCTTGCAGACTTATTGCATGGGACTCACCTTCTCTTCCTTACCGCGGGAATGGGGGGGGGCACCGGGACGGGATCTGCCCCTGTAATTGCAGAGATTGCAAGGGACCAGGGAGCCATAGTCGTCGCAATAGTCACATTTCCATTCAGTCTGGAAAGAACAAGACTGGATGTTGCCAGGGCCGGAATCGACCGGCTGAGGAAGGTTGCTGATACCGTAATAATCCTTGATAATAACAAACTGGTGCAGTACGTGCCAAATCTTCCCATAGACAAGGCATTTTCCGTGGCTGATGAGGTTGTTGCACGGGCAGTAAAAGGCATTACTGAAACAATCATGGAGCCAAGTCTTATAAACCTTGATTTCGCTGACATAAAAGCTGTTCTTGGAGGGGGACAGGTTGCTGTTATCTCTGTTGGAGATGGAGAAGGCCCGGACAAGGTTGAGAAGGCCGCTGAGAATACTCTGGCACAACCGCTTCTTGAGGTAAGTTATGCAGATGCAACGGGAGCATTGATCCATATAACCGGCGGGGAAGAGATGACCCTCGGCGAAGCCAATGCTGTCGGTGAACTCATAACAAAGGAGTTAAGTCCTGATGCCTCGGTAACCTGGGGGGCCAGGGTGGAACCCAGTCTGAAAGAGAAGATACAGGTTATTGCCATCCTGACCGGAATAAAATCGCCGAATATACTTTCAACCTCTGTTGATGATAATAGAACCGGAGCATTTATCTACACTGAGGAATTTTACAAATGGTCGAGAGGAATTCCTGAGGTGTAACTATCCCCTTTTCTTCTCAAACGCTTTTCTAAATACCCCGGTAAGGGTGCCGGCCTCCCTTCCAGAGATAAATGCCCTGCCGAGTAGCTGTCTGAATGTCTTCTTGGCCACTCTCCTTCTGAACTCTTCCCTGTAAACAGCATCAACAAGTGCGTTAAATTTCATCAGGAGTATTTCCTTCTCAATCCTTTTTGCCTTTTTGAATTTCTTTAACCTTTTCCTACTGGAGAGTTTTGAGAGTTCATAAAGGATTATTGCCACGGACTGCGAGAGATTGAGTGTGGGGTAATCCTCGCTGGCAGGAATCGTAACCAGAAAGTCGCAGGTTGCAATTTCATCGTTTGACAGTCCGGTATCCTCTCTTCCAAATAGGATTCCCACCCTGCCCTCTAAATCAAGGGAATTCCCCAGCCCCTCAGGAGTAACTGGCGATCGCATCGCATTGCTGTCCCCCGCGATGACCGCACTTGTAGCAATTAGAAAGTCAAATCTTTTCTTCAATTCCTTAAATTCATTCAATACTATTGCATCCTCCAGAATATCCATCCCATGCATGGCCATCGCCCTTGCTTCGCCCTCCAATTCCGGTGGATCCACAAGCACAAGCCTCTTGAATCCAAAATTTTTCATTGCCCTTGCAACCGAACCAACATTGCCCTGATACTTCGACCTGACCAGCACCACGGAAAATTCTGCCATCCTCTTAGTTATAAGCTACTCAGGATTAATTATTTAACATGAGATTTATAGGAACAATCCAGGGTGAGGTAAATCCCACCACCTTCAATGTACAGCTCGCTGTAACGGATGTGGGGAAGGGAAGTTTTATCAAAATCAGTCATGAGACCTATGGTTGGGTTCTCGCGAGGGTTGATAATCTGAAGAGGTACCTGGACAATAAGGGGGAGGAGATTGTTCTTGCAAATGCAAGAACGGTTGGCTATAAGCATGGCAACCAGATACTTGTCCCAAAAACACCATTTAAACCAGAGGAGAGGGTATATTCCGCCGACAGGGAGTTGATAACAGATATCATCGGTCTAAAGAAAACACGGACCGGCAACCTTTACATCGGAGTGCTGGAGGGCCATGACATTCCGGTCTACCTCGATACCGGAAAGGCCATAGGCAAACATATGTCTGTTCTGGCAAAAACAGGTGCAGGGAAGAGCTATACTGTTGGGGTTATCCTTGAGGAACTCCTTAAAGAAAGATTCCCGATAATTGTTATCGACCCACACGGCGAGTATTCCTCTCTCAGATATGAGAGCGAGGACTATGATTCAATGCTCCCTTATGGCATCAAACCAAGAACCTATGAAAATCAAATCAAAGAGTATGCCGTCAACATCATTGCAAATCCCGATGCAGGAAAATTCGCAATCCGGCCGAGATTCACCCTTGAGGAGCTTCTTGAAATTCTGCCGATGAAACTTACCGATAAACAGAAATCTATTGTCTATGATGTCCTCAGGAGGGTTGAACATCAGGACTATACGATTCAGGACCTGATAAACGCGGTCAGGATGGATGAGAGCAAGGCAAAATGGAAGGTAATAAGCGGTCTTGAGGTGTTGAGGAATTCGGGCATCTTTGATGGCAAGCCCCTATCGGAGAAAGACCTTATAAAAGAAGGACAGGCAACCATCCTGAACCTTAAAGGTGCAGAACCGAGGATACAGGAGCTGATAGTATCAAAGGTTTCCAAAAACCTCTTCAATGCAATAAAGGTAGCTGACATTTCCCCCTTCTTTTATCTGATTGAAGAGGCCCACAACTTCTGCCCTGAAAGGGGTTTCGGCGATACTCTGTCATCGCAGGTTCTCCGGGATATAGCGTCGGAGGGAAGAAAATTCGGTCTGCATCTGTGCGTTGTTTCACAGCGCCCGGCAAGAATTGACAAAAATGTCCTCTCCCAGTGCAATACGCAGATAATTCTTAAGGTAACGAATCCTAATGATCTGAGAGCATTGGGGCAATCAATAGAGGGATTCACACCAGGGATGGAGAACGACATAAAGCAACTCTCCGTCGGGCAGGCATTGATTGTAGGGGAATGTGTTGAACAGCCGATTACTGTCAATATACGGGCTAGAGAGACAAGACATGGAGGGGGAGGGGGCGGGAAGGCAAAACAAATGACCGAAAAAAAACCGGGCATCATAGAAAAGATAAAACCCGTCTTCATCAAAGAGGATACCCCAAAGCCCGCGGCAGGGAAAGAGCCGGGGAAGAAGACCGGATGGGAGAGAGTAAGGAGAATTTTTCTGAAGGATAAGTAACTAAACCACCTCCTCCGCAATAGCATACACCCTATCCAGATCAAAGATTGTCCTGTTATTCTCAAAGAGTTTCTCCACCAGCCTGTGGTGAGTCTTTATCTTCAGCCCGCCTATTGCTAATGCTCCAATGGTTGTCTTTCCGTCCAGCTCCCTGCAGTCATCCTGAATTCCCACCCCCTCAATCCCTGCAGGGGGGACAGCATTGACATCGGCCAGAATTCTCAACTGCGGGAATTTTGACCATACAGACCTTGATAGGATAGGAATTCCCTCCGGTCCTGTTGCTATAACGATATCCCTGTCAGATACTGCACTCTCGGCAGAGGTATCATCTGCAACCTCCATAGGCTCTACCGTGATGCCATAATCCTCCCTCATCCGGGCACAGATGCTCTCGGCCCTTTCCATTTTTCTTGAGGTAAGAGTAACCTTACAGCCCTCCCTCGTCAGGAGAACGGCTACCTTCTGTCCTACCGGCCCCGTCCCTGCGAGAATTACTGCCTTTTTCCCATGAAGGTTATTCTTCATCGCCTTCTTTACCTTCACGGTGCATGCACATGCAGTAGTGTAAGCACCGTCAGGATCGAGAGCAACAGAAACCCTAAAGAGTTCAGGTATCTCGTTGAATGCCTCTATTGCCCTCTTCAACATCTCCTCGCCAAGATTAACATCGTGCCCCCCTATGAATATCGCGGTATTCTTTAGATCATCCGGATGCCTTGTAAAAACGCAATCGTGCACCATATATCTGACATCCCCGGGAGCAAGGTTGCAGTACGGAATGACGATGTCGGCTCCGGCATCATGCCCTGCAATAAGGTCAAAAAGACTGGCTTGCCTCTCCGGGCTCAGGTAGGCGAGAATCTTTTTCATTTTGAATTAACAAGTGGGAGTGCATGGTAAAAAACAGATGAATATGGTAAAGGACGCCTTCTATGGAATTCTCACTGGTGGAGCTGTTTTCGGATTCGCTATCGGCTATGCCTCTAAGGACATAGTTTCAAACATGCTTTCAGACATTATGATGGCCATTGATAAGCCGTTCAGAAGGGGGGAACCGGATAACGGCTGCCGGAATTACCGAAGTAGTGAAAGACATAACCCTTCGGACTACTGAAATGAAGACCGGTGAAGGGGTAAAGGTATTCGTTCCGAATTCCAAGCTGCTGGACAACCCGATCCCCCTACTACGGCAGGAAGAATCAGGAGTCTATGCAATAGGAGACTACATAAAAAAATTCTGATAAGAATTCTGCTCTGACTTTTTTTACCCGAATTCCAATAGATTGCCATGCAGGATAAAATACTCGACATCTCAAGGAGGAGAGGCATAACCTATCCCTCTTTTGAGATATATGGAGGGATTGCAGGATTCTATGATTATGGCCCGGTAGGCAAAAGAATAAAGGAGAATATCGAAAACCTGATAAGGGAATTCTATGTAATAGACGAGGGTTTCATGGAGGTAGAATGTCCCATTCTCTCGCCGGAGGACGTGTGGGCTGCATCGGGCCATCTGGAGAATTTCGCCGATCTCATGACTGAGTGCAAGAAATGCGGCGCTCCCTACAGAGCGGACCATCTAATCGGGAGGCATATCGGGAAGGAGGTTGAAGGGCTTGGGATAAAGGAGCTTGAGGAAATAATGGAGCGAGAGAAAATCCGCTGTCCAAAGTGCGGGGGTGAACTTGACAGGATTTATAGCTACAACCTGATGTTTGAGAGTTTTGTAGGGCCGGGCAGGGATAAAAAAACTGCCTATCTCAGGCCTGAGACTGCACAGACAACCTATCTTGCCTTCAGGCGCCTCTGGGAGATTGGCAGAAAGAGGCTTCCTCTGGGTGTGCTGCAGATTGGTCGCTCATTCAGAAATGAAATATCGCCGAGACAGGGCATCATTCGGCTGAGGGAATTCAACCAGGCCGAGATTCAGGTCTTTGTGGACCCTGAAAGAAAGGATACGAATGAATTCGGGACAGTATCTAAAACAAAGGTCAGAATTCTTGACAAGAATGATAGGGAATCCAACATGTCCTTAGCCGATGCTGTCGAGGGAGAGATAATAAAATCCCGGCTCATTGCCTATCACCTGGAAAGGGCGTTACGGCTATTTGAGACAATGGGGATAAATACGAGGAAGCTGAATCTCAGGCAGCATACAGATGAGGAGAGAGCATTCTACTCCACCGATACATGGGATGTGGAATTCCGGTCCGGGGAATTCGGCAGGGTAGAGCTTGTGGGAATCTCCGACAGGACAAGCTATGACCTAAAGGCTCATCAGAACCTCAGCGGGGAAAGCATGGAGGTAAATCTGGAGGGCAGAAGGTTCATTCCCCATGTTATTGAAATAGCATATGGGATTGATAGGTCTCTTTATTGTATCCTTGAATCATGCTATGTCGAGGACGATCGGGGTGCATATTTCAAATTCCCGAAGAGAATAGCTCCCTATCAGGCCGCAGTCTTTCCCCTGGTAAACAAGGACGGAATCCCGGAGAAGGCAGAGGAGGTGTTCAAAAGGCTCAAGCAGGCGAGGATATTCTCTCTCTACGACAGGTCGGGAACTATTGGCAGGAGATACGCCAGAGCAGATGAGATAGGAACCCCGTTTAGCATAACAATAGATTACGATACCCTAAACGACGGCACGGTGACTGTCAGAGAACGGGACTCAAGGAAGCAGGAGAGAGTAAAGATTGGGGAGTTGGTTAACCGTTTGTTTTTAAATTTTAATTTTTGATAACTACTCAGAATGAAGACCATGCAGTTTGTAGTTATCGAAGAGGACGAGGATGGCGGATACGTGGGTAGCGTTCCAGATATACCTGGTTGCCATTCACAGGGAGATACTCCGGATGGGCTTATGGAGAATATGAAGGAGGCAGTAGAGCTATGTCTGGAGGCAAGAGGGATGGAAAACGAGTTATTTCTCAAGGAAAAGTTCAGAGGCACGCAAATACTCGAGGTACCCCTGCCTGCATGAGAATGAAACTGCCTTTGATTTCCGGCAAAGATTTCTGCAAACTTGTTTCTGAATTGGGTTTTGAGTTACGGCACAAAAGATGTAGAGATGTCCACTGAGGATTACATAAAATACAGAAAGTGACTATTTCATCGACATTTCAACTATTCATATAACCCAGAATTACCTAAGCACATCTTATAAAAATCTCATCATAGAGCCTTTTCTGCTCCAGCTTCACCTTCTGATCATTTGAGAGATGGAGCAAGGACATCAGGGTGGAAACCTTCTCGTCCAGACTATTAGCCATCTCCGAGAACAACGCCACGTCCCTGATAGAGATGAGTTCCATTACCCGGTTGTAGGTCTCCTCTATCATCTCCTGTATGTTGGCAGATATTGTAATCTCCATAACCCTCCTTTCGCTTCCCCTGCCGTTACCCTCCTTCCTCATCTTCTGCTTGAGAGTCTTTTCCTCCAGAACCTTTTGAATTGCATTAATCAACTCAACTGCAGTCACTCTTCGTTTCACAATCCTTCTCGGCTTCACTTTTATCGGGAGTCTGTCTTCCATCACAATCTCTTTCTTAAGGGTATTCCCCACAGAGGAAAAGGCTGCGGAGTCAAATCCATTAAATATATCAAAGTCCTCATCAAGAAATTCGGGCATGAATTCATCCACACTTATTGGAATGTTCCCCATAACATCTGCTTTCATCCGAAGCAGCACCGCTGTTACGATGAGAACATTAGCCGGCATCCTGAAGTCCATCTCCCGCATCTGCTCAACCCTTGATGCATACAGGGTAGCAAGCTCAGTTATGTCAATATCCCAGGGGTCCATCTGGGCAATTACCTCATAAAGAGTGTCCTTCCAGAAAGAATTCTCTATCATCCTGTGTGGAAATTTGATATTAGCCGCAACCATAATATCGCCTAGCAAGGGGACTCCCGTCTTCAAGGGGGAGAAATTGAGTTTAAACTGGTATTAATGATAGGGTTGGTTCGTGTTTAAATAGATTGCGTTTTGAATTGCCTTGTTGGATAATCCACTTACGGTTTATCCAACCCGAGCACTATATTACCCTATCAGCCTTTAGAACCGACAGCAGATTCAGCACGGAATAGGACGCTCTGGTTATACCCATACTCCTCTTCTCTGCATCTGTGCCAACAAGATACATGCCGTCAACAGGAGCCCTTATACCTGCGAAGTTGGTGTATATAGTCCATGCCGCCTTCTCCGGGATAAGAACTTGATAATGCGTGAAATCTACGTTTTTTTCTATCTCCGGCATTGTGTCGAATATCGTGTTCATGGCCCTTTTTTTCTCCCTCTTTTCTCTGAATTTTTTGGGCAACCTAAACGCAAAACCAACAAGCTGCTTTCCCTTTGGAGCGAGAGAGGAGTCATAATTTGATACTGGCACGGCCCAGGTGTAGGGATCCGAATCCGCCCATATCTCAGAGCCGTCCCTCCTGAATATCCTCTCATTCAGACCAAGCCAGACTGTAAGAGCATCAGCCTGATACAGTTCCGCTAAGGATTTGATATACCCCTCCGGCAACCCCTCAATAATCTCCGGCAGTTTTGAAGCAAATCCAGAGTAGATTAGCGTTCTTGCAGAATACTCCCCTTTTGTCGTCTGAATTCTCTTCTCCCCATCGGAATTCTCTATCTTTTTAACCTCCTCATTGGTTTTAATTTCCACTCTGCCCTTCGGCATGGAGGACAGCACCGAATTTGTTATGGACTGAATCCCACCCCTTGGATAAAACTGGTCAGTGGCTCCTTCCTTCATAAGGATATTGTAAAGTTTGTCCAGAATATTTCTGGAGCGGCTCTTGTAGTGCTCGGCATCAAGGAACCGTTCGACCGGAGTTTCTTTCATCGACGTTCCTGTCATGAAGTAAGAGAGACAGTTTAGGAACCTCAGGGTGGATTCGCTAAAATTATTTCCAATAAGGTCGCCGACAGATTTTCTGGATAAATTCTCACCCGAATTGAACAGATAGGATATAGAGAAAAGGGTGGATATCAGATGTAAGCGGTCAATGGGAGGAATCAGATCAAAGTTGAACCACCCCTGCAGGTTCCAGGGAAATGGTTTTACCCTCCTATTGAGCCGCACATGATAGCGGCCATGAGGGACAAAATTGGGGACAATGTCAAAATACCTGTCCATTAGCTCACGCAGAGGACCGCTCTCGACCCTTGTTATTATATGTGGCCCGGTGTCCACCCGATAGCCCTCAATGTCATAAGACCTACAAACCCCCCCGATGTATGGGCTCCTCTCAAGGACCAGAACCCTTCTGCCCTCCTTTGCTAATGCTAACGATACCAAAAGCCCGCTGATTCCCGCCCCCACGACAATAATCCTGTCTTTATCCATCTTACCCCTTGTTACAAAACAAAGGAAATTGCAATTATCCCAAAAAGAGATTCCATCAGGATGAGAATTAAAACAAGCCCCTTCTCTGTAATCCCGCCGGATATATTCATTATCCACTGGCAGAGGCTTATCGGTCTTAATGGGCTGAATAGCTTTCCATCCCTGTAATGACCCCACCAGCCCTTACTGGGGAATCTGTTCCGTGCCTTTATGAAAAAGTCAAGGATGTAAGGGATCAGGACAATAATTCCAAGGGTCTCAAAATTTCCTATTATTACCGCAGATGCAATTACCGCGCCTACAGTCAGAGTCCCTATATCCCCTATCAGAACCCTTGAAGGATACCAATTATAAACTAAAAATGCAGCAAGTGCACCGCACATCGACAGTAGCAGAACCAGAGCCTCATCGCTACCGAGCCGGAAGGCGACGAATGCAAGGGAGAGGCATGCTATAAGCCCCATTCCTGCCTCTGAGCCGTTGAATCCCGCCAGCATGTTTGTTACATTGGATGCCCCCGCAATTCCGAGAGGGATGAGGATTAACGCATAGAAAATTCCGAATTCCACAGGTCCTATAAAAGGGAATGTCATCTTTGTGACCCCCGCCTTTACGGCAACCATGGGAAGAGCGGCAAATAACGGCAGAACTGCCTTTATTCCCTGATGCATCGCAAAGAGATCGTCAAAGATTCCGATGAGTGTCATCAGCAGTATTGTAGACAGGGCCGCAATGAGATAGACCAGTTTGAATCCGTTGCTAAATAAGTGGAAGAATGTAAAGAGAGCAACAGCAAGGAGAATTCCGGCGCTCAGCCCGAAGATTATTCCGAATCCACCCATCTCCGGAAGCTCTGGTTGGGAGGGTTTATTCATGTCCTTTCCCACCAAACCAGCCCTCTTCAGTTTCGGGATTATCCATGGTGTCGAAACGAACGTTACAAAGAAGGATGCCAGAAGGACTGATAGAAATTCATACATCTTGAGGTTACATAT
>WALD01000063.1 GCA_015523055.1 Candidatus Altarchaeota archaeon | reverse complement strand
GGGTATGTCTCTACTTCACACCTCCGGCTGCTAAATAGCGGCTTTCGCCCGTATGAACTGCAAATCGATCCATTTGCCTGTTGCTGTGGGTCTTCTCTTAGGTTTAAGAGATTAGCGATCCAAAGAAGAGGGCTTCAAAGATGATTCAGCTTGCCGAGATATGGAAGGAGATATTAAACAATCCCGGGGTTATCCGGACAAGATTTAATCCCTATTTTCTCACGCAGACGGGTGAAATCCTGTCAGAGAGGGGGTTTCACGAGGCGAAGATATTCCTCTGGGATTCCTGTAGAGACAGAAGGCTGAGGGAGCAGGCAGAGGCAATGCTCTATGTAATCAATCTCATGGAGTCTGCCAGTGAAATCCGGCTTGACAGAAGCAGGGGTAGATTCCTTATAAAGCAGATATCGATGATTAGATAAAAAGGCGGTATTTACCCAAAAAATCCAGAATAATTAACGGGGTGGATAGTGTATGTATTGCAAAAAATTTGCGATGCAATTGTGAAAAAATCCGGGGGATATACCCTAAATGGACGCTGATATAGAAATTTCTAAAAAATCCGCGGCAGAAAAGGCTCTTGAGTATATTAGAGATGGGATGGTTATCGGTCTGGGGACTGGTTCCACTGCAAACTACTTCATAGAATTCCTATCGAGGAGAATACAGGAAGAAGGTTTGAGTATAATCGGAATCCCAACCTCAAAGAGAACGGAGAAACTTGCAAATGGATTGGGGATAAAACTATCAAATCTGGATCATCACCCACGGATAGACCTGGACGTTGATGGTGCAGACCAGATAGACCCGGAATTCAACCTCATCAAGGGAGGGGGGGGAGCCCACACACTGGAGAAAAAGGTCGCAACTGCATCAAAGAGATTCATAGTTATTGCTGACTCCAGTAAACTCGTCAACCGGCTTGAGAGAGCCATTCCTATTGAGGTTTTGCCATCAGCAAGGGAGGTAGTTGAGCAGGAATTGATAAAGATGGGCGGAAAATCCGTATTGAGGAGGAATTTCACCACCGATGGGGGGAATTTAATTCTTGATACCAGGATTGAGATACAAAATTCCATGAATCTCGAATCCGCGTTGAATTCAATTCACGGTGTCATAGATAATGGACTATTCGCTAGAAGAAGGCCGGATATGATAATAATCGCCGACGGCAAAAACATAACGATCAGGAAGAGATAAATACCGTAAAAATGGAACCCAGAAAGGAGGAACTGCAGAGGCTGTATATAGAGGGAGAAAACAATAGAAGGCAAATGGAGAGTATCCTGACACAGATTCAGGTGCTTGAAGCGGCAATAAACGAGGCAGAGTCTGCAATAAGCGTCCTTAATTCCCTCAGGGAGGCAAAGGCAGGAAACGAGATTCTTGTTCCAATAGGTTCGGGATCTTTCATAAGGGGGGAGTTGACAGACAGGGAGAATGTGATTATTGGGATAGGGGCAGGAATCTCCGTTGAGAGGAAGGTAAACGAGGCAAAAAAGATTCTGGAGGAGAGGGAAAAGGGCATGAAGGACGCCCTGGAAAAGCTGAGGAATTCTTCAACAGAAATGAACAAAAAACTGATGGAAATTAACTCAAGATCAGAGAGGATTATTCGGGAGATTAAAGGGGGGGTGCAGGGCTAAATGTTCCAATCAATCAGGCAGAGACTGAGGTCCTTCATAAGCAGTGCCGATGAGCAGGCTGAGAAGAAACTAAGGGTAAGCAAAACCACGCAGGTCAGGAGCGCTCTCAGCAGCAGGTTCATCCTCTCGGAAAAGGACATTGAGGATATTCTCTGGCGTCTACAGCTGGACCTGATCCAGAGCGATGTGGCGGTTGAGACTGCAGGAAAGATTCTTGAGGAGCTAAAAGAGAAACTGACAGGTAGGGAGATTGAAAAGGCGAAACTTGACGAATTCGTAAGGAATTCCCTTCGTGAAACCCTGCTCGAAATCATCACCCCTAAAACAGAAATAAATCTTCTGGAATTCATCCGGAATTCTTCCAAACCGATGAAGATGCTGTTTCTGGGCGTCAACGGGGCAGGAAAGACAACGACTATGGCCAAGGTTGCAGAATATCTTATGAATAATGGTTTTTCGATAATCTTTGCAGCAGGGGATACCTTCAGGGCGGGAGCCATTGAGCAGCTTGAGGAGCATGCCCGGAACCTCAACATCAGGGTTATAAAGCACAGTAAGGGGGCAGACTCAGCCGCAGTAATCTACGATGCGGTTGAACACGCAACCTCAAAGAACATTGACGTGGTTATGGCAGACACTGCCGGGAGGATGCACACCAACATAAACCTGATGGACGAGATGAAAAAGATATGCAGGGTGAATAATCCCCATCTTAAAATCTTTGTCGGAGATGCACTGACAGGAAATGATGCACTTGAGCAGGCGAGAGAATTCAACCGGGGAGTGGGTATAGACGCAGTAATTCTTACAAAGATGGACTCCGATGCAAAGGGGGGTTCTGCCATTTCTATGGTGCATGAAATAAAGAAGCCGATAATCTTCGTTGGTATGGGTCAGAGGTATAGTGACCTGCAAAAATTCGATGCTGAATGGTTCGTGGACGAGATTCTGAAATAGATTTAATCTATTTCAGGGATGCCTTTATAATCACTTAAAACATCTTCAGAATGAGAATAATCGCCCCTAACGAAGGTTAGGGGCGAAGGTGGTTGGTTTTTCAGGTGGTTGGCTGAATTGCCAGCGTGATTTACTCAGGATTTAACTATGTAATAAACCTTCCTGCCATGGTAGACCTTCTCCAGCAGGTTGTCCTTGAACAGTCTGCTGAGTCTCGCCGATGCCGCATTCCTGCCTTTATATCCAAATTTTTTCTGTACATCATCGGCACATGCCTTGCCCATTGATTTCACGAAGTCCAGTATCTCCTCATCCCTTTCCGATATCGGGGTCAGGGGATGCTCACCCGGATGGGGAATCCCCTGTTCTGTAAGTAACGAAAGCTTCTCATATATCTTATTGAGCGTTTCAGCTATGTTGTCGAACTTGGCATTTATGTTCCTGACAATAAGGTTGTTGCTCTTCTTTTCCTCTGCTATTGAATAGAGCATTGTGCCAATAGCAACAGGGTCACCCATCTCATAGATGGCGTTGGACAGGTCTTCCGTCAGGTCCTCAAATTCCTGCTGATAATCTGCGTTGGGGCGAACGCCGGGGGTTTTCATCCTATTTTTTGTGATTGTTATTACTCAGTCATGACTCAAAATCTATATTATGATTTAGTCATGACTCTTTAAATACTATTCGCTTTTATTCATGAGCCAATCATGGCTCATTTGAGCAAATCAGGTATTGGTCGCGGTAATCTCTGTAAGATATATGATTTATTAAACCCATACCATAATCTAATATGTCTGTCCAGTTTAACATCAGTCTGGAGGAGATAATAACTGCGTTTTCCATCGTCATAGTGTCTGTTATTATAGCGAAGATATCCAATTTCGTAGTCGAGAACTATGTAAAGAAAAGGGCAGAGCGAACAAGGTCCGATACTGATGACCGGATTGTCGAAATACTCAAAGGACCCCTCTACTATGTCATAATCCTTGTTGGCGTGATGATTGCACTGAAACAGGTTTCAATTCCCCCCGCCTATGCCGGGATGATTGATAAATTCATTCTGCTCATGATTATTGTGATATCCTCATGGGTCGCTGCAGGCATTGTGCAGATAGCCATCTATTCCTTCGGGAGGAGGCTGGCAAAAAGGACAAGAAGCACGATAGATGATGAAGCGATTCCATTCCTCTCCAAGATTGCATATTTTTCAGTATATATCATAGCATTCATGATTATTCTCTCGCAGCTGGGCATAGATATCTCCCCCCTGGTGGCAATGGGTGGAATCGCTGGCTTCGCAATCGGTTTTGCTGCCCAGGAGAGTATATCCAATGTCATTGCCGGTTTCTTCATCCTTGCCGACAGGCCCTTCAAAAAGGGTGACCGGATTGAGATGGGGAACCTCCTCGGGGAGGTGGTTGATATTGGTCTCAGAAGCACCAAGATAGAAACCCTTGACCATACCCTCATCATTATCCCAAATTCCAAACTGATATCTAATGAGGTCACAAATTATGCCCTTCCGAATCTCCAGATAAAGGTGGGAATTCCCTTTGGAGTAGCTTATGGCTCGGATATAGGTGATGTAAAAAAAATAGCGATGAAGATTGCAAAGAAATCAGAGCTGGTTCTCGACGACCCGGAACCGAATACATACTTTACTGAAATGGGGGAGTCGTCCCTGAACTTCCGATTGATCGTCTGGGTGGATAACTTCAGAGACAAGGTCAGAGCCATAGATGAGATAAATTCTGGACTCTATGAGGAGCTGAACAGGGCAGGAATCGAGATCCCCTTTCCCTCCAGAACAATCTACATGAGGAGAGAATGAAGCCAATGGTTGAGGAAATTCTAAAGCGGTTGAAGAGGAAATACGAGCCGGCAACGGCCCTTCATTACAAAAATCCTCTTGAGATTCTTATTGCCACAATGCTCTCGGCCCAGTGCACGGACAGGAGGGTCAATCTTGTAACAAGGAGCCTCTTCAGAAAATACAAAACCGCAGAGGACTATGCTAATGCAGATCCGGAGGAATTCCAGCAGGAGATACGGAGCACGGGATTCTACAGGAATAAGGCGAGGAACATAATAAACTGCTGTAAGATTCTGGTTGAAAAATTTGATTCTAATGTCCCCAGAACAATGGAGGAGTTAATAACCCTTCCCGGGGTTGCAAGAAAGACTGCAAATATTGTCCTGCAGGCGGGCTACGGTATTGTTGAGGGTATTGCTGTTGATACCCATGTCAGAAGGATTTCCAATCTGCTTGGTTTGACGGATAGCAAGGACCCCGATAAAATAGAGCAGGATTTGATGCGGATAACTCCCCGGGAGGACTGGATGAATCTCTCCTATCTCCTCATCATGCACGGAAGAGAAACCTGCATCGCAGGAAGGCCTAAATGCCGGGAGTGCGTTCTCAATGATTTGTGCCCCTCGGCCCGGTATTAACCTTCTACGGCAATCCCTCTCGCCTCCTCAATGATACCTCTAAGTATCCTCTCTCTGATCCCCGTATCCGATGAAATCTCTGCCGGACTCCTTTCAGTCAAATCCTTCAGGAGCATCAGATTGGCATCAGACAATCTTTTTTTGGAGCTTCTGTCCAGTTTTCTTAGGATTGTTATTGGGTAGAGACCCTTTGATTCTATCAGGTTCTCGATTCCCTCTTCCGGGGGATATCTCCATCCAAGAAGTCTCACCCCCCTGCACCTTGAATACCTTATGGCATCAGACGAGAATTTGGTGTTCGTTGCCAGCCAGACCCCCGTAAAATCCTCACACCTGCCCTCCCTGCCGCATTCCTCCATATCCAGGAACCTTGCATAGGTGTAGAGCGTCTCCTTAAGCCCGGTATATGTTCCGTAGTCCTTATGATACTTGCACTCAACCATCGTATGCTCGTCATCCCTGTTGAGAATAATGTCTATCTCATGCTCCACACATTTACCCTGAATCCTCTGCCTCAGCTTCACCTTGTAGCCGTGCTCTGCAAGAACCTCACCCAGATAGGTTTCAAATGGGAACCCTGCTGGGCCAAGGCGCATTATTGCTCCCTTGAGGTCGTATCTCGAAGCCAGGGATGGTTGTTCCCTGTTCAGAATTCCGAATGTGATCTTATAGATCTCCCTCGTCGAGATTCCGTTGTAGAGTCTTTTCTCCAGGTTTTTTATTACTCTGTCAGCCATGTCAGGGGTTCCTCCAGAGCGGAGAATCGCGGTCACTACCTTATCGGTATTGAATTCCTCTATGGCCCCCGAGGCCTTTCTTATCATTACCATTGGTTATATATTCGGGTGATTTATTATATTAGTATCATGCCTCTTGAGGAATACAACAAGAAGAGGAACTTTGAAAAGACCCCTGAGCCGAAGGGTGAAGAGAGTGTTTCAAAGCAGGGCAATACCTTTGTAATCCAGAGACATCACGCCAGTCATCTCCACTACGATCTGAGACTGGAGATGGATGGAGTATTGAAGAGCTGGGCAGTTCCAAAAGAACCTCCTGTGAAAGAGGGAATCAAGAGGCTTGCCGTTCAGACCGAGGACCACCCACTGGAGTATGCCAGCTTTGAGGGAGAGATAGCCCGGGGAGAGTACGGGGCAGGGACGGTTGAGATATGGGACAACGGCAGCTATGAACTGGAGGAAAGGAGGAAGGACAAAATTCTATTCAGATTAAACGGAAACAAGATGAAAGGGAACTTTGCGCTCATCCGCCTGAAGAACAATCCCCGAAACTGGCTTTTTTTCAGGAGGAAAGGATGAACTTTTATCTCCTTTGAGGTACTTCGCAATCAAGAACCTGTAAAAAGAATAATTGATGGAGAAAAGGCAATAAGTGAGGGTAGAGAGCGGGACATGGACGAGGTAATTTATGTTCCAGACATATGATATGACTATTCCTTCTTGATAATTAATTCTGTAGTATCTGTCTAACCATTTCCCCGCAGGTTCTGAAATTTTAACCTGGTATCTATCGTTTATTCTTTGCAATCATGCACAATATCCTCTTAATGACATTCGCAGCAAGAAAGGCAGTTGGGGAATTGAAGCCGGAGGGGGCGACCTCCACCATATCAGCCCCGATTAAATTCTCCTTCTTCAATGAATTCAGATTTTTGCAGAATTCATCAAAACTCCACCCGGATGGCTCAGGCAGTCCGGTTTCCGGGGCGATGGACGGGTCAAAAACATCAATATCAACAGTCAGGTAAGCAGGGCTGGAGAATTTGTTATCCCTCAATTCCTTCAGGGCATTTTCCTCCTCTCTGGACCAGCTTCTTACACCCTTCTGAATAAGATTAAACCCCTTTGCAATGTGGTACGCCCAGGTCGCGTGGGAATACTCATTCCCAATGAAGTCCTCTCTCAGATCCGCATGGGCATCAAACTGAACTACGGTTTCTGGTTTTAGGGTCTCTATCACAGGCAGCGATATGAGATGCTCTCCGCCAAGGGAAAGAACAAAGACATCCGGATTCTGCTCCCTTATCCATTCAATGGTATCTGTTATTCTCTCAGCCGTCAGTTTATAAGAACCGGGAACAATCTCAATATCCCCCAGGTCTACAATCCTGAGTTTCTCAAAGGGATCCAAGCCGGTTTTGGAGTCGTAGCCCTCTATATCTTTCAATGCCTCCCTGATTGCAGCCGGGCCAAACCTGCTGCCATGGCTTATTGATGTTGAATCAAATGGAATCCCCAGCAGACAGATATCTACATCCTTCAGGGAATAATCATCCCTCATAAATGACTCTCTTAGATAAATCATTTTGATACACCCTGCATAAGATGGATGACAGGACAGCCGAGAGGATAATTGCCCCGACGATGGCTGAATAGATACCCTCCGGGATAACCCCCTGGTCATACCCAAGCAATGCTGCTATTATCCCGAGAGAAAGGCGAGAATTCATAAGCGAGGCAATAAACCTGGCCTTCTTCTTTGCATACCCCATCCCCCCCAGATATATCCCCAGATACCTGGATAAGAAGGCTGCCAGAAAGAGCAGGATTAATGGAGTTAGATTCCGCAGGAGGTCGGACAGTCCTATAGCCAGACCTACCTTAAAGAAGAATATGGGGGCAAAGAACCCGAAGATTATACCCCTCAGTTTCATCGCCAGTGTTTCATGTTTAATAACGACCTCTGAGGTTATCATTCCAAGAATGAATGCAATCAATGCGGATTCCACCCCTACCTTCTCTGAGATAACAGCGACGCCAAGAAGGAGCAGAAAAATACTCTTGAATTCAAATTCCACGACATTCCCTTTGAAGTGTCTGAATACCCTCCTGCCGAAGAGAGGAAAAGTATAGGCGAATATAAAAAGCCCCAGAATGAAACCAATCAGAAGTACCGATATTCTTGAGAAGAATATGCTGAGAAAAGCCATACTCAACACGTCGTTAATCATCGCAATAGAGAGGATTAGTCTTTTTCTGGCAATGGAGAGGTCCGCTATCTTCGTGATGGAGTATACTATCGGTATTGATGTTGCTGACAGCGCAATGGCGGTAAGGAGTGACTGCTGTTGGCTCATGTCCAGTAGATAAACAGACGCAAGGAATACAGAAAGAAAGGGCGTTGCAAAGGAAATGGAACCTATTGTAGCAGCGGGTCTGAGATTCTGTTTAAGCAGGTCAATATCAATCTCTAATCCGGTAACATACATCAGGGTTATGATCCCGATATTGGCAAGTATATCCATGACCTCCGTGGATTCAAAGGATATCACCTTACCCGCGAGAATCCCTGCCATCACCTCAATTATTGCAGCACTCATCCCCAGTTCTATGGCAATAAAACCGCTCATTACAATAAACAGTGTCGCTATAATAATGTCCCTCATTTTTTCAACCTTTCAAGTAGAGCGGAAATCATTAATGGCAGAATCAGGGTTGCATCCCCCTCAATTGTTACATATCTTGCATCCTCCTTGAGCTTGCCCCATGATATGGCCTCCCTGGGCCTTGCACCCGAGAGACTGCCATCAAATTCCTGTGCAGTGGTTATATAAACCGCATATTCCAAACCGCCTTGAAACTGGTTCCACCAGATGGTGTGATGTTTTGATATACCTCCACCGATTATCATAGCCCCGGTCTTATTTGCCTCAAATACCATATCAGCAAACATCTGTTCGTCCTTAAAGAGATTCAGCCTGAAGTCCCTGTGATTCTGCCAGAAGATCCAGAGCTGATGGCCAAAAGAGCCGTCGAAGATGCCCGGCACAAAAACAGGAATTCTATTCCTCCATGCCCAGTAAAGTATTGATGATTCCCTGTTCTTTTCCTTCTCAAGGGCCTTTCCAATCCTCCAGATTAATTCATAAGGAGCGATCTCCTTTTCGTCTGAATAAATATCCTCAATCATCGGTTGAATCTTTTCCTCAAGAATTAAGCCGTAGGACTCGTTCGGGATCAGAATATTACCGAGCCTGTTTAAACCCTTTCTATGCAGCTCCCTGTCATCAAGCATAAAGCTTCCGTGGTAGTAGTCCTTCCAGACCCTGGCCAGATCGTGGTCCAGGGTTCCGCAGGTGGTTATGATACCGTCTGTCAGCCCCCGCTTTACCATCTCCCTGATGACCCCTCTGGTTCCGGTTGATACTATGCACGCAGGAAACGAAAGAAATTTTGTGCAATTATCCTGCAGAATTCTCTCCAGAATTCTAATGCCCAGGGAGAATTTCTTGGCTGTGAAGCCCCCACTCTGGTAGAGTTGCCTCGCAAGCTCATCAATGCTGTCGCTCAGCTCTATGTCTTTGATAGGCTCCATGTCTATTAGAATTAAAAATGAAGGCTTAAATTCGGGTTGGTACGCGGTAGAATTCCTGTTGGGTGGGACCATTCTTTTTAGCTACCTGCAGGTGGTAAAGATCTGTCAGAGGCCTTTGAACCATCCCACAACTCTATCTGGCAGATTCTATCCCTCGACTATCTTCCTTATATCACTGCCCCTGCTGAATGCAAGTTCAATCGCATCATCTATATCCTTTTCTGTCAGGGTTCCTACACCGCCTTTTTGCATAGCGTTTATGGTATCGGTGGTTGCTACCGTAAGCCTCGCACCCATTGCATACTCCTCATCCTGCGTCGGGTCTAACAGCAGCTGGTCGGAAATCTTTGCAACGGTGCATGGAATCGGGGTAGACTCAATCGGAAGCTTTCCATCCCATTCCCCTCTGATAATCGCATCATCCTCAAACCTTGGCATCTTTGCATCCAGTAAAGCAGCTATGGACGCAATTCCACTTGCATCAATAAGATTTCCGCAATTGTCCAGAACATGGATGTCTATGAAGACCACCCAGACCTTTTCATCATCAATAGCAAGCTTTTCCGTTGGAATCGCCCCCGACTCTCTTATGCCCCTGTCCACGATCCTTGCGAGTTCTATGGACTCCTGCCGGGGCGGTCCTGATTCAAAGTAGGGGGAAGCAATGGGCCTCAGTTCAGTGCTTGTGGTCAGCACGCCCTCGCCCGGAGAATCAGCATAAGGCTCCCCTACATCCATGCTTATCCCGGCAAGAACCTTTGTATCGCCGAGCTTCACAAAAGCTGAGCCGCATGCCTTCTCCCCCACATAACCTGGCTCAATCTCAAGTTCTCTATACTCATCAAATCCTCTGTTATCCAGTCTTTTACCCTCCTTGACCAGATTTCTGATATAGTCTCCTCTTAAATGTTCCTCAAGCTTCATCTTATTCACCATCACCCTTCACTGAATTCATTGAGGAGAGCAGAGCCGCCTTCTGTATCTCATAGACCTTCATCGCTCCGTCAAATGCAAGCTTATATGCCCTCTTGAATTCCTCCCTGCTTAGTTTACCATCCATCTGCAACAGGACGACCTCCTTTTTCCTTGGGAGTATTGCAAGAGGCACATCACTCTCCCCATAGTTATCCTCCTCCTTCATAAGGTCCACTGCAATCTCACCGTCAATTTTTCCCGCAGCACAGGAACTCACCAGATCCTTCATAGGTATTCCGGCATCCGCGATTGCAACTGATGCAGCGGTCAGCCCCGCACATCTTGTGCCAGCGTCGGCCTGAAGAATCTCTACCGAAACATCTATCCCTGCATCTGGATAATCCTCAATAATAACTGCCGAGCTCAATGCCTCAGAGAGAATCTTTGATATCTCCTGCGACCTTCTGTCCGGACCGGGCCTCTTTCTATCATCAACCGAAAAAGGGGCCATATTATATGTGCATCTCAGGACAGCCTTCGTAGGGTCGCGCATGAATTTTGGGTGCATCTCCCTCGGGTAATAGACCCCTGCCAGTACCTTGTTATTCCCCCATTCAAGATAGGCTGAACCTGCAGCTCTCTTAAGAATGCCAACCTCTATCTTCACATCCCTTATCTCATCCAGAGCCCGCCCGTCCAGTCTTTTTCCATTCTCTAAAAGTTTCATTCCTTCATCCCTTTTCATTTTTTATCACCTTGATTGTAATTCATTCGACAGGAATTCCCCAACCCTGTTCGTAAGCCCCCTACTCTGGGCCTCTCTTTCTATCTTCCTTATTGCCTTTATTGCAGTCTCCAGATTATTCCCCTTCAGCCATATCCTGCCATTCTGACCAACTACTATCCTGCAACCTGTCTTCTCCCTGATCATATTGAGCATGGACCTCTTCTTTCCAACGACGCGTGGAATCTTCTTTGGATTGACCTCTATAATAATGCCATCCTCAAGCCTCCATGGTCTTATCAGCTGCGAGGATTTTAGCTCATTAACCTCCGATATCTTCGCACTTATCCGGTCCCCCACCCTGAAGTATCTGCTAAGGTCAGAATTCAGTGCATCTCTTGTAGCCTCCTCCCCCCTCATATAGGCCTTGGAGAATGAATTTATGTCAACCAGCCAGCTACCCCGCAGGACCTGTAAGATTATACCAATTACGACATCGGATTCCTTTGGAGCATATCCGCCCCTGAATGGTATTACATCTACTCTATTGCCTTTAACCCTTACCATCCCATCAACGGATGAGACTATGTGCCCCCCGTCTATAAAAGAATCCCCACCCCTTCCACCTCCATCACCGAGAATTCTTCCCGGAAACACCAGCTCCCTGTCCTTTACATCTATCATCCTACTTCACTACCCTTATCTCAACCTCTCCATGAGTCAGGTTGTTGAGCCTGTTGTAAAATTCATCCCTCAACCCTGCAGGAATCTCCATAAGCACTAAGAGTTCTCCCTCCCTGCTCCATTCCTCCTTCTTCACGGTCCCGAATTCCCTCATGGCATTATGAACATTACCTGAATACTGCGCTGGAATTTTCACGGCAATCTCTGAAACCTGAAATCTTATCGGCAGGAGTGGTCTTATCTCCCTGACTATCTGATCAATCTGCTCTCTGGCACCCTTGAATATGTTTATACTGACCCTTGCCTCCTCCATTGCCTTTTCGATTCTTGCGGGAGGATGCGGATTTCCGGTTCCAGGGTCTATGGAATCTCTTGCAATTATTGATATTATCCTTCGTTTTTTCTCATCAAGCATCTCCTTACGCTGCTCTGTGGTAAGAGAAATTTCTCCCTTCTTTATGATTCTGTCAGCAATGTCTTCTATCTTTGTAGTTCCAAATATCCTGGCCATGAGGTGTTCGGATGCCTTTTCCCCGGAGCTGGAGTCCTTGAATACCTGATCTATGGCCAGCATGTCCATGGGGTTTACCTTCCTCCCGTTCCTGTAATCCAGTGCCAGCTTCGGGTCGACAAGTATCTCAAACCTTTCCCCATGTGTCTTTAATCTAGCAACTACTGCCCTCTCAATGCTGACCATTGTCAGTATGCTCCCACCCACAAGAATGTCGTGGATTCAGTAACTATTGATCCTGATACCTGAATTAATCGGACTCCTTCTTTTTATCTTCGAATTCCTTTTCCAGTTTGCTTAGTGAACTTGATATCTCCTCATCGCTCATAGACCTGTATCCTCTATCCATCTCAATCGTTATTATCTCTATATTCTTCACCTTCAATTTCTCCTCCGAAACCAGATTCAGACTTCTTAGAGCCATATCTATTGCATCTTTTCGGGAGAAGTCATCTCTCCATTTCTCCTGAAAAAACTTCTCGACATCCGGTTTTCCCATTCCTATGGCTGTGGCAGTAGACTGTGTAAATGCCCCCGAGGGGTCCGTTTCAAAGAGATATACCTCTTCGTTGACCCCGGCTATCAGCAGAGCCGTGCCAAATGGCCGTGCACCCCCATACTGCGTATAGAGTTGCTTCATATCGCATATCTCCCTTGTCAGGGCGGGAACGGACACCGGTTCATTATACGCCAGCTTGTTTCTCTGGGCCTTTATTCTTGCCTCCTCCACCAGCCTTCTGGCATCCGCAACAAGACCAGAGGTTGCAATCCCGATATGCTCATCAATCTTGAATATCTTCTCTATTGAATCCGGGACAAGAAGCGGAGAGGTAATGTTCTTGTCCACCGCCAGAATTGCCCCGCGATCATAAGTGATTCCACAGGCAGTGGTTCCTCTCTTTACAGCCTCTCTAGCGTATTCAACCTGAAAGAGCCTTCCGTCAGGGCTAAACACAGTGATTGCCCTATCGTAGGCTGCTGGACCAATGGGATACATTTTCTGTCAATTAATACTAAGAGGATTGGGATTACATCAATAAAAGCAACCCATCCAGGAGACCTACAAAGAATGCATACTTTATAATCTTTCCGGAGAATATGACTGCAGAAAACCAGAGGAAATTCATTCTTGTAATCCCCGGGATTATTGTTACTCCATCAACCGGCAGGGGAAGTGGAATCGTTATTACCAGAAGAAGGCCAAACCAGCCATATCTGTCCATCAACCTCTTTGCCCTCTCCACCTTATGGTCGTCGATTTTTTTCTTTATGTATCCTGAGCCAACGTAACCCATCCAGTAATTCACAAAAGTTCCGAGGGTTGAGCCAATCCCTGCTATAATCACTATAGAAAAAGGGTCGGCACCTGCAGCAAGCAGGGCCGGAAAAAAGAATTCAACGGCAAATGGCACAAAGATGGTAGAACCTATTAATGATATGGGCAGCAGCCCGAGAATACCCCACTGCTTTACTATACCGGCCAGAAAAATAATTACATCCGTCATCTTATTCTTTCCCATCTCCTGATTTCCAGAACGCTTGAAAGGCTCCCCCCTCTCTTTATTTCCTGCCTTATCCTGTTCTCCTTCTCAAAGACATCCATTGCTCTGTTTGCTATCTCAACCGCCTTCTCTCCCGGGATTACAACAACGCCGTCTGCATCTCCCACTATATAATCCCCCGGCTTTATTCCAACCCCCGAGATTCTTATCGGGACATTGATCTCACCAAAACCCTTTGGTTCCCCTGCAGTTGGCTTTTTACCTATGGCAAATACGGGGAATCCGATCCTTTCTATCTCCCCAATATCTCTTGCGAAGCCATTTATCACAACCCCTGCTACCCCTTTCCTCATGCAGCTGTTTGATGCCAATTCTCCCCAGACGGCCTTTCCCGTTCCTCCAGAATCAATTACAATTACGTCCCCCTTCCCTGCAACATCTATTGCCTCAACGGGCTTAGCCCAGTCCCCGGGGGAAGTCCTTACTGTAATAGCCCTGCCGACCATTCCCTTACTGGTTTGAATTCCTGTCACCGGTAGAATTCCCTCCAGATTTCCGGAGCGATGCATGGCGTCTGAGATGTTAGATGTGGATACCCTTACAAAGACCTTCCCGGGATCGAGCTCTTTTTTATACAGGTCAGATTTTATTCTCTCCTTTGTTCTTATGGCCTTTTTTATCTGTTGCGTCGCTTTCTTTGCATCCGTTGCTTTTGTTATGGCTCCACCAACGATAACTATCAAAGCCCCTGCATTTACAGCATCAGCGGCGGTTTCGGAATTTATCCCCCCGGCAATCGCAACCGGAATCTTAACGGAATTCGATACCCTTCTCAGATCATCTATCGGGTCAATGCCCGACATCTGCTGGTCTATGCTGACATGAACACAGACATAGTTGGCTCCCATATCAGCAACCTGCATTGCCCTCCGCCTTATGTCCCCTACATTCATCAAATCAATCATAATCTCGCAGCCATAGTTTTTGCCCACCTCAACAGCCTCCCTTATCGTTGAATCATCGGCAACCCCGAGTATGGTTACGATATCTGCCCCTGCCTTTACTGCAGCCTCAACCTCGTATCTTCCCGTATCCATGGTCTTCATGTCCGCAACGATTCTATGCCCGGGAAATTCCCTCCTTAGCTCCCTTACAGAATTAAGGCCCTCCGATTTAATCAATGGAGTTCCTGCCTCAAGCCAGTCCGCTCCCCCGGCTGCAGACTCCTTCGCCAATTCAATTGCTCTTCCGAGATTTACAAAATCCAGTGCAATCTGAAGAACGGGTTTCATTTTCTTTTTGGAATCTATACGCAATCTAAATTATATTATCGGATGACTTTAAGTAAGTCCGCCCTGCTTATGATTCCTCTGATATCTCCCCTATCCACTATCAGAACAGCGGGGTGATTCTCCAGAAGGGCAGAAAGAGAGGTAAGAGGGGCATTGGGGCTGACGACAGGGAAGGCATCTTCCATGAATTCGCTGACCTTTTTCTCTGATAAGGTATGAACATCGGTACCCTTTGCTATCTCATCAAGAATAACCCGCTCTGATATGGAACCAACCTGTTTTTTCCCCTTAAGGACCGGCAGCTGTGAAACATCATACCTTTTCATTACCCTTGTGGCTTTCTCCATTGAATCCCCTGCCTGAATCCTGACCACCCTTCCCGTCATTAGTTCCCTTGCCCTGATGCCCCGGCTCTTCATCTCATCCAGCGCCTCAAAAATTCTCGCAACCCTTGAGTAGCATGGATCTACCTTTCCTGATTCAATCCTTGCTATCAAAGACTGGCTGATCCCTGCCTTCCTGGCAAGCTCTTCCTGGGTCAGTCCAAATCTCTTTCGCAGCCTTTCAATATCCTGCAGTTCCGGGGGTTTCATCCTGCTCTACCCTGATTTATGCATATCTGCATAATTTTATTCCCTCATTATTTATATAAAGACATCAGATATCTAATGTAACCTGCAGGTATATATCCTGTTTTGCAGGAGAATGAAAACCATTGAGGAGATTAACGAGAGGATAAAGAAGGGCGAAGCAGTAGTAGTCAGGGCAGATGAGATGCCTGAGATATATGAGGAGAACCCGAGGCGGGCTGCAAAAGAGGTTGACATAGTAACAACGGGAACCTTTGGAGCCATGTGCTCATCCGGGGCTATACTGAACTTTGGACATTCGGACCCTCCAATAAAAATGCAGAGGGTATGGCTGAATAATGTTGAGGCATATCACGGCATTGCGGCAGTAGATGCTTATCTGGGAGCCACACAACTTAGTGAGGACAGGGGCATTGAATACGGCGGAGCTCATGTTATAGAGGATCTGGTGAAGGGCAGAGAGATAAACCTGAGGTCCATCGCCCATAGAACCGACTGCTATCCAAAGGAGAGGATTGAAACTACGATAACCCTTGAGGACATGAATCAGGCATACCTCCTTAACCCAAGGAATTGCTATCAGAAATATAACGCTGCGGCGAATTCCACCGAAGACATGATTCGGACCTACATGGGTAGTCTGCTCCCCAACATCGGAAATGTGAATTTCTCAGGCACCGGGGAGATAAGCCCGCTGAACAATGACCCGGAGTATAAAACAATCGGCATTGGGACCCGGATATTCCTCTGCGGTGCACAGGGCTATGTGATAGGGGAGGGAACGCAGCACTCACCAAAGACAGGACAGGGAAACCTCTCCGTCAGGGGGAACCTGAAGGATATGCAGCCGGAATTCATGGCAGGGGCAACAATCCCGGGCTATGGAGTCTCCCTTTTTGTAGGTATTGGAATTCCCATCCCTGTCCTTGATGAGGAAATTGCAAAGAGCACTGCAGTCAGGAACAGGGACCTGACTGTAAGCATCCTTGACTACGGAATTCCGAGAAGAACAAGGAATGTTCTCGGAGAGGTAAGCTACGAGGAATTGTTTTCAGGAAAGATAAACATTAACGGTAAAAAGGTGAAGACAGGGTCCCAGTCCAGCATAAAGGTATCCCGCAGGATAATGGAAACGCTAGGGCAGTGGATTGAGGACAGGGAATTCTTCCTCTCCAGACCGGTTGAGAATCTCCCCCTGGATTCTGAAGTCAGACCGATGAGGGTGAAGGAAGAAACGAGGTTTGTTGCCGATATCATGACAAAAAAGGCGGTAACGGCAAAACAGAGGGACTCCTTGAAGAGGGTATCCGAGCTTATGGTTGAGAACAGGATAGACCAGATGCCGGTGGTGGATTCAGATGACAGGCTGATTGGCATAGTAACCACATGGGACATAACAAGGGCACTGGCAAGGGGAGAGAAGAAACTCCCCGAGATAATGACCCGGAAGGTGATAATCTCCAGAAGGGATGAGCCTATAGATGCAGTTACAAGGAAGCTTGACAAGAACAATATCAGTTCAACTCCCGTAGTTGATGAGAACAACAGGGTGATAGGCATTATAACAATGGCAGATATAATCCACAGGGGTGTTTCCAGATGACATCAAAATACCAGCTGAGGTATCCAGCCGGGGTGGTGGAATCCCCTGTAATATCCAGAACCGTGATTGAAACAGGGGTAATGCTCAACATCCTCAGGGCGAATGTGGACTATGGGGAAGCAATGCTGATAGTGGACATTCTGGGCGATAGGAAAGACCAGAAAAGGGTGGTGGATTATCTGAAGGGGGAGGGGGTAGAGGTAAATAAGCTGGAGAAGAATATCAGGAACAACCCCGAAAGATGTGTTGACTGCGGTGCATGTATAGCTCTCTGCCCGACCGATGCTATATCCTTCAGTGATGACCACAGCATAAAACTCAATGGCGATAAATGCATAAGATGCGGGATGTGCGTGGATGCATGCCCACTAAGGGCGATGGAGATAGTGAGGGTATGACTGAATTCAATCTAAACTACAAGAATTCTTCCATCAGGGCAATCTGTGACAGGGACTTGAAGGAAAGGGCACAACAGGAATTAGAGAGACTCTACAATGAACTGGAGAGATACCTGCAGGAGGAACCGTTCTTTCTCTCTTCCTATGAACCCCTGAAAGCAGAAAAGAATTCTCCTGGAATTGCGAGAATTATGTCATTCGCATCGGAGAAGGCGGGGGTAGGCCCCATGGCTGCCGTGGCGGGAACCTTCTCCGAACTGCTTGGAAACTATCTTCTCAACAACGGAGCCAAGGAGGTGATTGTGGAAAACGGTGGGGATATATTCCTCAGGCTCAGGGAAGAGAAACTGGTTGGAATCTACTCCGGCCGGTCGGAATTCTCCGGCAGGATTGCCCTCAGAGTCAAGCCCGGATCAACCCCCCTGGGAATCTGCACCAGCTCAGCCTCGGTGGGGCATTCAATCAGTCTTGGAGAATCGGACTCAGTCACCGTTGTTGCAGAGTCGTGCCCTCTCGCTGATTCCGCAGCCACGGCAATAGCAAACGAGGTCAGGGGACCGGATGGAATCCGATACGGAATCCTAACGGCAGAGGGAATTGATGGAATTCAGGGCGTTCTGATTATAAGAGGGAAAGAACTCGGAACCTACGGAATTCTTCCTGAGATTGTCAGGGTGTAATGATTATACTCCCCCCGGGGTATACTAACCCTTCCTGACCCTCAGGGTAACCTCATCCTCAATCCGATTGTATGTATAAGAAACCGTTATCCTGACTCCATAATCGCCGCTCAACTCTGCATTAATCTCCACAGGAAATCCCGGTTTTCTGCTTTCTCTGGGACCAATTGAGATATCCTTCCTTATTGTCTGGTTGTTGGTGTCAATGAACCTCAGGCTCGGGTCGTGGCTTTCAAGTGTTACATGCACAAGGCGGGTATTGGAACCTGTATTCCTGATGTCAATCCATATCCAGCTTTCGTCATTCAGCTTAACCGTCGCCGGCTCAGCCCATGACCTTATCCTGATATCGTCCTCCCCCTTATACCCCGAATCCAGTGGTTTGACCGAGATAAAGACGACTGCAAGAAGCAGAATAATAGTAATTGATGCAAGAATTCCAAACACCACATTCCACCTTACCCTTGAGATTATACTCCTCAACTGCTTCATGATTATGAATTTGTCCTGTCGGATATAAATACATTATCCTGCGCGAGTCTCATCGCAACCTCGTTAGCTTTCTCCATTATCCTGTCTTCATCCTTGACCTTTCTGCCATGCATGAGAATTCTTCCGTTGCAGATTACCGTATCAACGCAGGAGCCGTTTGCTGAATATACGAGATTTGATATCAGATTGTGATTCGGGGTCAGGGCGGGAATTCTCAGATTTACGAGCATAATATCCGCCAACATGCCCTCCTCAATCCTGCCGGAATTCAGGCCGAGTGCCCTGGCACCATTGATTGTGGCCGCCTCCCATGCCTCCTGTGCAGGCATCGCGGTCGGATCATTCCCTGCGGACTTCTGGAGCAGTGCAGCGAATTTCATCTCCTCAAACATGTCAAGATTATTGTTTGAGGCACAGCCATCTGTTCCAAGGGAGACGGTAAGCCCGGCGTTCCTCATCTCCGGGTATGGCATCACCCCGGTTGACAGCTTCATATTGGAGGTTGGGTTGTGGGTTATCTTAACGCCATGCTCTGCGAGAATCTTCATATCCTTCTTATTGAGCCAGTTGCAATGGGCAGCTACAAGCCTCTCGGAGAGAAATCCGATATCCTCCAGATACTCCACCGGCCTCTTGCCGTTCTTCTTCAGGCAGTCCTTATTCTCCTGCTCCGTCTCCGCAAGATGAAAATGAATCAGTAAATCCTCTTCATCTGCAAATTCCCTGCACCACTGCAGTCCTTCTCTGGAGACTGTGTATAAAGCATGCGGGCCCAGAGCAGGGGTTATCCTCCCGGAGCTGTTTGACTTAACATCCCTCAGAAGTTTTGTATGCTCCTTTATGGTTTTCTCTCTCCTCTCCTCATCAAAGTTGTCTATGAATGCCGGACTCAGGACGGCACGAATCCCCATCTCCTCAACCGCCCTGACCGTTCCGGGAAGATGCCAGTACATGTCATTGAAGCAGACAGTGCCTGACTTAATCATCTCTAAACAGGCGAGCTTTGTTCCCCAGTAAACATCCTCTTCAGTCAATCTGTCCTCAATCGGCCATATCCTCTTCTCCAACCATTCATGGAGTTTCATATCATCTCCATAGCCCCTGAACAGGGACATGGCAGCATGTGAGTGCGTATTAATCATTCCGGGAAGAGCGGCCATTCCCCTCCCATCTATTGTCTCGTCGGCGTCTGAATTCTCCCCAATCCCGGCTATGGAATTCTCCTCAATATAGATTGAGGTTTCCCTTCCGTCCAGCAGGACGTTTTTTATCAGTATTGACATTTTGACCTCCTGTCCCATATACCTCCTCTTTATTTCAACTCCTTAATCAATCTTAGCAGTAATCTCCTTAAATCCTCCCTGTCTCTGGAGGCATTCTCAATAACCCTTCTGAAGTCCAGCTCCTCTTCCACTACTCCATTGGCATAGTTATCAACCGAGCAGATACCTGCATACTCAATCCCCAGTTCCTGGGCCAGAGTCGCTTCTGAGGCAAGGCTCATTCCCACAAGGTCGGCAAAATTCTTCATCAGATTAATCTCGGCCCTCGTTTCAAGCCTCGGTCCCGTTGTCTGGAAATAGACCCCCCTGGTAATCACAGGAATATCCAGCTCCCTCGCAGCCCTGATTATGGACTGCCTCAACCCTTCATTTAGAGAGGGAGTAATATGGACTATCTCGTTGTCGTGGAAGGTCGGGATGTTCCAGGGGGCGATGTAGTCGTCGGGAATCAGCAGCGAATCCGGCTTTAATTCCAGCTTCAGGCTGCCGACTGAATTAACCCCAATAATTCTGCTTATACCTCTGATATCAAGGGCCTTTATATTAGCGCGGTGATTTATTCTGTGGGGGGGAATTCTTCTGTCCCTGCCGTGCCTTGGGATGAAGACGACATCGTCACCTATCAGAAGATATGATTTCCCATATTCTGTTTCTGTCTCTTCCTCACTGAAATCACCGAGATTCGTCCCTATCAGCGAGGTTCCGCCGATTATCCCGATAGTCATTAGGTTAAACCATTTGGAATACAAATATTAATAGAATGGAAAACCCCCGGTGCGAGATCATCTCATGGGACCATGCAAGGAAGCTTTCGGAAATCCTTGCAGAAAAGATAAGGAATTCCGGCTTCAAACCAGACATCATAATCGCAATAATCAGGGGCGGCATGGTTCCGGCCATGAATCTCTCCGACCTTCTGGGGGTAAAGGAAATCCTCACGCTCAGGGCTGAACACTGGGGCATAACGGCAACAAGGTCCGGAAAGGCAGAACTGAGGGTTCCGCTCCGTGCCGGTATAGAGGGCAGAAGGGTTCTTCTGGTCGACGACCTCACAGATACCGGAGAGAGTCTTGAGGTGTCTCTTAATTATCTCAAAAAACTACATCCCGCCAGGATTAAGACTGCAACCCTTATCCACAAATCACAGTCTAAATTTACCCCCGACTTTTATGCCGGGGACAGGGAAAAATGGAGGTGGATTATCCTTCCCTGGAACCTGAATGAGGATATAACAAATTTAGCAGGAAGAATTCTCAGCAGAAAGCCGGGACTGACTGCAAAGGAACTGGTGGGGGAGATGAAGAAGGAGTTTGACCTTGACCTCGACGAAAAGACCATAGCAGGGGTTATGAGAAGAAGTGCGGATAAGGGTTGAATCTACCGTAATTCGCATTCAATACATTGAGCTTCACCATTCTCATGTCCCTTCTCAGCTTAAGGATTTCGTCCCTGCCAGGGATATGCTGAGCCTCCCACAGCATGGTTATCTGCACCGCAGCTCCGAGAGATATGGGCAATGTTATCCCGGTCAGCAGAAAGAGGCTTCCATAGGCAATGAAGGTAAGAAACTCAAGCATTATCCATATACCAACCGATGACACTACAAATATAAAAACATCCTCTTTCTCCATAATTATAACTGTGAGCTTTTAGTATAAATTCTTTGGGTTTTGGAATCCGCAGAAATTCAGCTTCCGGGGATTCTAAGCAGGCACAGGAACAGTTCTCCCGGCTGGAACGCCCTGCTTCAGTTCCAGTCTTGCATAATGCTTCGCCAGCTCCAGATCGAATTCCAGTAGCTTCTTAACCAACGGGGTTCTTTTATTCAGTCTGTAGAGTTTTGTTGCTCCATACTGCCTCGTCTTTTCAACGATTCCAGATTCTTCAAATTTGTGCCAGAGCTTGTAGAGAGAGCCAGGACTAACTCCTGCACCTTCGCAGACATCGGTCTTTGAGTAGTCGAAATTCTTGTTATCTATCAGGAAGTCCAGTATTCTGATGCTTGGGTGATCTCCCATCACCTCAACGAGTATGGATTTATCGGATTTCATTGCTCTTGTAGATATCTCCGTTTATATACCTAAATATGCATTCAAAATAGGGCTTATGGAAAAGAGCTACAGAGAATAAATTATCATTGCAGGTTTTATGGCGAACCTCTTATGATTTAATCAATATGAAAATCAGGTTTGGCGGGCGGATAATCGAGCCGTCTATCAGGAGGCTCAGCGACATGCTTGATGTTATCTATGACCGGGAATGGCTGGCGTCTGTCCGGAATCCGGAGGAGGTTGAGCTTTACTACATGTATAGGGACCTCGCTCTCAGCAGGGACGACAGAGAGGTCATGGTGAGGGAAAGGCTCAGATACGATATAACCATAATCCCCCCGATGAATCTCGGCAGGGAATTCGTAAAGACCAAGGGGCACTGCCACCCCCCGGTTCCGGGGAATTCCTTTTCCTATCCTGAGCTCTATGAGGTACTGGAAGGGAATGCACACTACCTTCTCCAGAAAGAAGACGACGTCATCCTTGTAAATGCGGAGAAGGGAGACAAGGTCGTTATACCCCCCGGTTACTGCCACATAACCATAAACCCATCCAGCCGGGAGCTGAGGATGGCAAACCTCGTTAGCAGCGAATTTGAATCAGATTACGGTCCGATTATTGAAAAAAAAGGAGGGGCATACCTTGAGCTTATTGACGGTAGTTTTGTAGAGAACAAGAACTATGACAATCTTCCGGGAATCAGAGAACTGGCCCCCCCGGACCTTGATATATTCGGTCTGGGTGAATCCAGGGACATATATGCCCTTCTACAGGAAGCTCCCGAAAGGTTCAGATTCCTTAATGCCCCGCAGAATTATCGCTAATCACCCGGTTTGACTCTGCCAGCACCCTTCAGATAATTCCTCATCCATCCGCTGAATTCCTCCCTCCTGAGGGCATAATCTATTGTAGCCTTTATGTAATCGGTCTTGTTTCCGAGGTCATATCTTACTCCCTCAAAGTCATAGGCATACAGCTCCCTCTCCCGGCTGAGAATTCTTAGTGCATCGGTAAGCTGGATTTCACCCCCTTTACCGGGCCTTGTTTTATCTATCGCATTGAAGATGTCCGGGGTTAGCAGGTACCTCCCGGTTATGCCAAGATCGGAGGGTGCATCCTCCTGTTTCGGCTTTTCTACAAGGTCGTTAACTTTATAGAACCTATCCCTTATTCTCTTTCCATCAACAATGCCGTAGTTCTCTATCCTGTCTTTCTCCACCCGGTTTACAGCAATTATCGGGGCTTCATACCCCCGATGGTATTCCATCAGCTGTTTTGTGCACGGCACATCGGAGAAGATGATATCATCACCGAGAAGGACAACGAAAGGCTCATCGCCAACGTGCTTTTTTGCGTAATAGATGGCGTTCCCGAGACCCTTCGCCTCCCTCTGTCGGATATAGTGGATGTTTGCAAGGTCTGAGATGCCCCTTACCTCCCTCAAAAGTCCGTTCTTTCCGCCTCGCTTGAGAATCTCCTCCAGCTCAAAGGACTTGTCAAAGTGGTCCTCAATAGCCCTCTTACCCCTGCCTGTTACTATGAGAATATCATCTATACCGGATGCTACAGCCTCCTCAACGACAAACTGGATTACCGGCTTATCTATAAGGGGGAGCATCTCCTTCGGCTGTGCCTTTGTCGCGGGCAGAAATCTGGTCCCTCTCCCTGCTGCAGGAATTACAGCCTTCATCACGAATCCCTCCTTATCACAAAATCTGCAACATCAAAAAGGCTTTTTTTTGCCTCTGTTTCAGGCAGATCCCCCAGCGAGTCTATCGCACCCTTTATGAAGTCCTCCTCCCTCTCCATGCAGTATTCAAGAGCACCGGAATTCTTTATCAGTTCAATCGCCCTCTGAACATCCGCCCCCCTGTCATTTCCAAGAATTCTAATGAATTCCTCCTTCTCCCTGTCCCGGAGAAATTCCGCCGCCTTTATAATGACAAGGCTCTTCTTCCCCCCTGCTATGTCGCTGCCCAGCGGCTTTCCAAACCTCCCCTCATCCGCTGTAATCTCAAGAACATCGTCATGAATCTGGAAGGCCATTCCCAGACCGAGACCGAATTTTGCCAGGGCAGATATCTGTTTTCTGCTCCCCTTACCAAGAATCGCCCCCGCCTTCGTGGCAACCTCCAGAAGCACGGCGGTCTTCTTTTCCACCATCTCCAGATACTCCGATTCTGAGACCTTCTTCCTTCTCTCAAATTCTATGTCCATCTCCTGCCCCTCACATATCTCTGCCGATGCGTGAGCGAGAATTCTCACCATCCGGGGATCAGTCATCTCAAAAGCCTTTGAAAACAGCAGATCCCCCGCGAGGATTGCAGTTGTTTCTCCGAATTCCTCATGAACTGAGGGAACACCTCTCCTGAGGCTGTCCCTGTCCATTATATCGTCGTGAATGAGGGTGAATGTATGTATAAGTTCTATCGCGGCGGCTGTTTTTATCACATTCTCCCCCGCGCAGTTCAATGCCTCGCACGAAAGGAAACAGAGCAATGGTCTTATCCTTTTTCCCCCCGCAAGGGTTATATGTCTGGCGGCTACATAGAGCTTTTCCGGCTCCCCCTGGAGAAGTCCTTCAATCTCTGAATTGACCTCCCTGAGATAATCGTCAAATCTTGAAAAATCCATAATAGATATTTAATACATACTCCCCCTGATGGCTTAAATAATCCTTTTTCTTTTATTTATATGCATGGCAAGGAAAAAGATTTCAATCATAGGGGGATACGGCGGCATGGGTGCATTCTTTGCAGGGTTATTCGGGGAGGAGGATTTTTCCGTAACAATCTCCGGACCGGATGAGGTTAAGGGGGAGAGAGCAGCAAGGAATCTCGGGGCAAGATACATCAGGGACAATGAAAAAGCCGCAAAGGGGGCAGATATAGTCATGATTTCCGTTCCGATGAATGCCACAATTGATGTCATCAGAGAGGTTGCCCCTGCAGTAAAGAAGGGCGCTCTTCTTATGGATGTCACATCTGTAAAGGAGGAACCCTGCAGGGCAATGAAGAAATTCGCCGGTAAAGGGGTTGAGATTCTGGGCACCCATCCGGTCTTCAGCCATCGGGTCGGAACGCTTGAAGGACAGGTCTTTATCCTTACTCCTGTCAGGGGCAAAAAATGGATTGTCTGGCTGAGGAAATTCCTTGCCAAACACAAGGCAAGGGTCTATGAATCCACCCCTGTTGAGCATGACAGGATTATGGCGGTTGTCCAGGGCCTCACCCACTTTGCATACATCTCAATAGGAAAAACCCTTCAGGAATTAGATGTGGATATAAAGGAGTCAAGGAAATTCTCCTCGCCGATATATGAGCTAATGCTTGATATAGTCGGCAGGATTATCGGCCAGAATCCCGGGCTATATGCCTCTATACAGATGCAGAATCCCCGCGTTCTTGATGTCCATGACGCCTTCATCAGGACTGCAAGAGAACTGAACAAAACGGTCAGAAACCGGGACGAAAAGAGATTCATAGCTATAATGTCTCTGGCTGCAAAGCACTTCGGCGATGTGGAATCGGCAATGGGACGCTCTGACAAGGCTATATACTCTCTGATATCTGAGCTTGACCGCCTCAGAAACTCCGTTGGCAGGGAGATATGCCTGAAACATATCTACTCCGGAAGAATTCATTGGGGTACGGTAAAGGATGTAACCCCTGACAGGGTAATCCTTGAAACCTCCGGAAAAAGCAGGGAGCTGAAGATTTCCAACCTCCAGATTCTCCCGGATGAGGAGATAGCTAACTATCTGATCAAGAAATTCGGTACCATAAAAAGGGATTTCTCCTTTGTCTTTGATAAGAGCATCAACGGGAGATTCATAGCAAGGCTCCTCAGGGGTTATGACAAAAACATAATTGATATAGAGATCAAGGAGGTCTATACCGGAAGTCAGATAGACCCCGGAAAGAAGAGCATCTGCTTTGGAATAGAGATTCTCAACAGGAATCCACGGGAAATATCGGCCAGAATTAATGAATTCTTCTCCAGATTGGGCGGGGTTGCGAGGTGAATGAAATTCTGTAATTTTCTGAATAATTTCGTCCCAGATATGTGTCCAATGTAGTGCCTAACCTTTTGGATGAAATTCTACAATCCCGTTAGGTTCATCAAAACATACCTTAAATCTATCAAATATATCAAGCCTGCCAATAATGTTAAAACCAATGCCAAGGTGTCTTGAGAATCCGATACTTGCTTCAAATTCCTCATCCGCAAGACGGACATTAACGCGATGGATGTAGACTTTTATCTGCGATCCATCCCCAACAGTAACATAGCTACCCTCACCATCCTCCAATCTCAAACCCAGAATCTCTGCCATCTCCGCTTGAAATATTGAATATTCCGCTCCGGAGTCTACAAATGCCCTAAATTCTACCCATTCCCTGCCTCTAACCCTGATTGGGATTATTGGCAGAAGTCTGCCCTGAAACTCGGTATAGTTAAATTTCACAGTAATGTCACAGTTTCTTCCTCTGTGGGTATATAATCTATGCATACCTCCTTATCTGGAAATTTCTCTTTTGCTTCTTTAAATGCATTGACAGCTGAGTTATTTACTGACACCAGTTTATCCCCCACCACTGCTACATATCTCCCCGGATATTTCTGAGACCATTCCTGCGAATGCTTTAACAAAAATTCATCTGCATCCATTTCCTTCACCTCATTATCTATTCCCGTTTAAGATTATAAAAAGATTTATTCCAACACTCACCACCAGAGATATATCTCAAGCTATCTGTTTTAATGAATTCTTCTCCAGATTGGGCGGGGTTGCGAGATAAAACTATACCGGGGTTTATTACCTTGCTTCGGCGGAGTCAAGAAGTATCCCCAATGCTACAGCCATTCTTCTATCAAATAATCTGGATGGATCAGAAGACAGGTCAAGAATGTATTTATCTCCGATCGTCCATCTTCGGATGAATTTTCCAATCTCTCTGTTACCCATCTCAATAACGAAATCCGTCTTCAGGAGGGCACCCAGCGGAAGGAATCTTCTTATTAATGCCTTCCCCATTGAGTCCTCCATGGCAGATCCGATGTCCCTGCCCTTCCCATCCATGATTCTCCATGTTCTTCTTAGTATAGAGGACATGGCATCGCGCTTGAATGAGCCTATCACCTCTCCGGTAGTGGGATTCTTAACCTCCATGCCGGCATTGAAATCAAATACACTTTTGTCTTTGATTGTGAGCAATTCCACCTCCTTTGAGTCGTTATCATATACGTGTATGTTGGCGTGCAGCTTAAATTTTTCCCGCTCTACATAGAATAAAGGTGTTTCCTTTTCATCGTAGATGTAATACTTCTCTCCAATCGTAAAGTGCTTCTGATGCAGCAGGAATTTATCCTGCTCAAATTTAGAATTCATATATAAATTTATATCCCCCTTCCAATATATACTACATATGCTTCTATGAGGGCAGGAAAATGACAAAGGTTTACTACGATGATGATGCGGACATCTCAGTTCTTGATGGACTGAAGATTGGGATAAT
This sequence comes from Candidatus Altarchaeota archaeon, assembly GCA_015523055.1. Taxonomy (GTDB): domain Archaea; phylum Altiarchaeota; class Altiarchaeia; order IMC4; family QMZM01; genus WALD01. Next base: position 2,197 of record WALD01000063.1, on the reverse strand, counting down.
AGGTTATGGGAATCAGGGAGCGGGACAGGCACAGAACATGAGGGATTCCGGGCTTGATGTGATTATCGGCTCAAGGGGTGGCGACACAGCTGAGAGGGCAAAACGGGATGGCTTTGAGGTTTTTCCGATAGATGAAGCAGCGGAGAAGGCAGACATAGTCCACATCCTGATCCCGGATGAGGTCCAGAGTGAGGTGTATGAGGCTAAGATAAAGGGCGGCCTCAGGGAAGGCAATGCGTTGATGTTCTCTCATGGATTCAACATAAGGTTCCATGCCATTAAGCCCCCTGCCTTCGTTGATGTTATGATGGTCGCTCCAAAGGGCCCGGGAATTCTTGTCAGGAAGACCTATCAGGACGGTTTTGGCACCCCTGCGTTGATTGCAGTGGAGCAGGACTACACTGGAAAGGCAAAGGAGAGAATTCTTGCAATTGCCAGAGCCATCGGAGGCACAAGGGCGGGGGTGATTGAGACCACCTTTACCGAGGAGACCGAGACCGACCTGTTCGGCGAGCAGGTGGACCTCTGCGGCGGAGTTACTGAACTGATAAAGGCGTCTTTCAACACGCTGATAGATGCAGGCTACCAGCCAGAGATTGCATATTTTGAAACGCTCCATGAGCTAAAACTGATTACCGATTTGATACAGGAGGGTGGTCTTGAATACATGTGGACATGCGTTTCAAACACTGCCGAATACGGCGGAAGAACCAGAGGCAGGAGGATTATAACTGAACAGACGAGAGAGGCGATGAGGGATATTCTTGCAGATATACAGAGCGACAAATTTGCCAGGGAATGGATTAATGAATACAGGCAGGGATTGCCGAATCTGAGCAGAATGAGAGAGGAAGACAGGGGGCTTCTGATAGAGAAGGTCGGGGCAGAGCTGAGAAAGATGTTTGTGAAAAAATGATTTATACCCGTATATAATTTTTATATATGAAAATTTTTATGTGCGGGGTGCTATGCAGTTATGGCTGAATTACTAAGAGGGCATGAGTGGAGGAATTTAGTGGACAATGGGGGCAGGAATGAGTGATATAGAATGCTTACAAAGCGAATCATCCCGTGCCTGGACTGCGACCTCTCGGTTCCTGAGGGAAGGGTGGTCAAGGGTATCCGATTTAAGCAGATAAGGTATGCTGGAGAGCCGGCGGAGCTGGCAAAGAGGTATTCTAAGGAGGGTGCCGACGAGATTGTCTTTCTTGACATAACTGCATCGCATGAGAGAAGGGATACCATGCTCCATGTTATTGAAGAAGCTGCAAAAGAGGTTTTTATCCCCCTGACTGTGGGGGGAGGAATCAAAAGCATCGGGGATATGAAACGGATTCTGAGGGCAGGGGCGGATAAGGTATCAATAAATACGGTTGCCATCCAGAACCCCGGTTTGATCTCCCGGGGGGCCAGGGAATTCGGAAATCAGTGTATAGTGGTTGCCATTGATGCAAAGAGAGAGGGGGATTCATGGACATGCTATATATATGGCGGCAGAGAGCATACCCGTCTGGATGCCGTTGAGTGGGCAAAGAGGGTTGAGGAATTAGGGGCGGGGGAGATTCTCATCACCTCAATTGACAGGGACGGCACGAAGGATGGCTACGACCTTGAGCTGACGAGAGCCATCTCGGAGGCGGTGAATGTCCCGGTAATTGCATCCGGTGGGGTCGGAAAACCGGAGCATATGGCTGAGGCATTTACAAAGGGGAAGGCAGATGCTGCCCTTGCAGCCTCAATATTCCATTTCAATGAGTATCCGATTCCTGTCGTGAAGAGGTACCTTGAGAAGAGAGGAATTCCAATCAGGCCGTGATTCCCGGGGGGTTATGAACTCCCCCTTCTTATCGTTTTACGATACGCTTTTAAAGTGAAAATACCTAATATATCCCATCCAAAATGATATTTGCTTACCTCTTTTTAATAAGTCTCGTTGTGCTTCTTATACTCTCTATCGGTTTAATAGTCCAGATCTACAAAAGAGAAGATTATAGACATCTACTGATATTAATGATTTACACATTAGTTATTAGTTCTCTAAGTTTTGGGTTTGCCGTTTTAACTCAAAACCCAATAGAAAATTCCTTATATGGACAGCTTAGTCCTTTTTTTTGGATTTCTCATTAGTAGTGGCATTCTCTTCTGGTTCGTTAGAACAGTTACAAAAACCGAAACAAAAGTAGAAAGCATAGACAGG
>WALD01000062.1 GCA_015523055.1 Candidatus Altarchaeota archaeon | reverse complement strand
TTTCTGCTGAGAATGAATATTCTAAGATTTAAGCAAGGATTCAAGAACTGGAAAACAAGTTATGATGTTGAGTTTGAGTTTGGATATGACAGCAATCTGAGGAAGAGGATCAACTCCGTTATATTCTACCTGCCGAAGGCCGGCAGGAAACTCACGGTCCCATGGAAGATATTCAGGGGTTATGTTCACAGCGAGCTGGAGCCATCCTATGTTGACTCCACGGGGCTATGCATAGAGAGGGTCGTTAATGGTCTGCATATCTCGGACTCAAAATTTTTCAATCTCGTCATTCAGAGGGACCAGCTCGAGGCTATAGGTGTCGCAGCACGCAAAGGGTTGGAAAATGTCTCCGTTTCTGTCGAGAACATCCTGAAGGAATTTATCTCCGATAATCCTGTGCATAAGAAGGGAATTCATGCTTAGCTCTATCCTGCTATGATTTCCAGAACCGTGAGATGGCTTGAGGTGCGTCATTCGCACCAACAGGTGCGTCATTTCGGCGTTATGGTCGGGAATTACGGGGGAAACTGATTACCTTTCTTCTCAGTTTATCTATTGGGTGGCTTTTTAGCGTTCATCTCAAATATAACTATATATACCATGGCAAAATGAAAGATGCTGTCCTTAAGATTCTTGAGAGACCCAGGCTGAGGAATACCATCCTTATAGAGGGTCTGCCGGGGATTGGTTTGGTGGGCAAGCTTGCGGGCGATCATATGCTTGATGAATTGAATGCAAAAAAGTTTGCTGAAATTTATTCTCCGTATCTGCCCCCCCAGGTCAATATACAGGACGACAATACAGTAAAGCTGATATGTATGGAGTTTTACTATGTAAAGGTGAAGAAAAACGACCTGATTATTCTTGTTGGGGAATCTCAGGGGATTACGCCTGATAGCCAGTATAGAATTGCTGAAACGATTCTTGACCTTGTTGAAGAATTCAATGTTAAAAAGATATTCACTCTTGGTGGGCTTGGCACAGGAAACATCACAAATGAGCCAAAGGTGTTTGGTGCCGTAACCCACAAAGAACTGGTAGACAATCTAAAGAAGGCAGGGGTTGTTTTCAGGGGTACCGGGGCTATTTTTGGTGCAAGCGGTCTTCTGCTCGGGCTTGGAATGCAGAGGGGGATACAAGCTGTCTGTCTGATGGGTGAAACACACGGTCAGATAATAGATGCAAAGGCGGCGGAAGCGGTACTCACTGTCCTTACCCGGCTCCTTGGAATCAAAATAGACATGACAGAGATAGAGGAAAAGGCAAAGGAGACTGAAAAGCAACTTAACAAGATGAGTAAGATGGTGGAGGAGCAGAGAAAGGCACAGGAGAGACAGCAGAGGTTTTCTGACGAGGTCCCTCTCTACATAAGGTGAGGAACTGCCCAGGGGCAGATTGGCAATCCTGGGCTCTGACTATAAGAATTCTTCAGAGAATTCCTCCGTGCTGAGCTGGGGGATTCTTAAGTTCTATTTTTGATTCTGAGAGCTTTAATGGATAAAAAGTAAAGAATAAGGAACATAAATGTCAGAGAACATGAAGCAGTATGATGTAGACCTTCATATACACTCAAAGTATTCTGGAGGAACATCAAGCAGCATGGAGCTGCCTCTTATAGCAAGGCAGGCGGAGCGCAAGGGACTTCATCTTGTCGGGACTGGAGACGCGTTGCATCCGAGATGGTTAAAGGATATAAAAGAGAAGCTCATTGAGGAAAGCCAGGGCGTCTACTTTAGCAGAGAGGCAAAGACCCGTTTCATGATCACAGTGGAGGTTGAGGATTATAAAAGAGTCCACCATCTCCTTATCCTCCCCTCGCGTTCATCTGCTGAGTCGCTGAGGGATAGCTTTAAAAAATATTCGGCCAACCTTGAGAAGGATGGAAGGCCAACTCTTAGACTTACCGGCGAAGAGATAGTGGACTATGCTAAAGAGGTTGATGCATTGGTAGGGCCGGCGCATGCGTTTACCCCATGGACTGCCCTCTATAAGGAGTATGACTCAATAGCCGGGTGCTATGGTTCGAATTTTAGGAGGATAAACTTTCTGGAGCTTGGTCTTTCTGCAGACTCGTATTTAGCTGACAGAATTCCCGAATTGAACGGGATTACCTTCATGAGCAACTCCGACACTCATTCTCCATGGCCCCATCGTCTTGGGAGGGAATTCAACCGCATCAGGTTGAAGAATCTGGATTTCAAGGACATAAGGGACGCTATAAAGAGAAAGAGAGGGCGAAGGTTTGCCCTTAATGTCGGCTTAAACCCTAAGGAAGGCAAATACCACCTGTCGGCGTGTTCAAGATGCTACCAGAGGTTCAGGCTAAAGGACGCAGTGATGCTGAAGTGGAGGTGTCCGGAGTGCGGGGGAAGGATAAAAAAAGGAGTAGTAGACAGGATTGGGGAGCTTGCGAAATTCAAGATACCGAAACATCCCGGGCACAGGCCGCCATATCTCCACATAATTCCTCTTGCAGAGGTAATATCCCTCGCTACAGGGATCAGGACAATGACCAGTAAAGCCATCCAGGACCGGTGGAAGTCCCTGGTTGATTTATTCGGGACTGAGATAAATGTGCTTGTTGATTCTGATATAACGGAGATTAAGAGGGCCGACCCCGGGGTGGGCAGGATTATAGAAAAATTCCGGCAGGATAAAATTCATTATGTTGCAGGGGGCGGAGGACAGTACGGCAGACCCACCCTCAAAGGGGAAAGGGACGAATTCTGGGGCTCCGGGCAGAGGCAACTGACGGAATTTTAGGGGAAGTTGCCAATTTTATACGAATCTCGCCCTTTCTGACAGAAGTCTCGGCAGGGGCAGGGGCTTGAACGGGAAGCCCCGGGTTTTGTTTTTGATATCCTCTATAACCTCCTTTATGGACATCTCTCTCTGCTCTCCGTTTTCTCTCACCCTTACGGAAAGCCTCCCCGACTCCCCCTCTCTTTCCCCTATCACGATAATCCTTGGCACCCATGCCGTTTCAGCATCCCTTATCTTCCTGCCAATAGATTCGCCCCTGTCATCAATGTCCACCCGGATATTATCGGATTCAAATTTCCTTAGCAATTTCCCGGCAAGAGGGTTGAATTCCTCGGAAACCGGAAGAATTCTGACCTGTGTCGGGGAGAGCCATAGGGGCAGCATGGGCTTTTTCCCGTTCCTCTGGTCGAGAAACGCCTTTTCGAGCAGTGCATAAACATTGCGGTCTATGCTCCCGGATATACTGGCATGGAGCAAGAGGGGATGCTTCTTCTCCCCATGCTCGTTGGTATAGGATATATCAAATCGCTTGGTGTTCTCAATGTCTATCTGCACCGTGGAGAGGGCTGATGCCTTGTCAAGGGCGTCAACAAAGTTGAACTCAAATTTCATGACAAAATAGAATGGCCTTGAGTCCCACATCTCAATCAGTGCCGGTTTCCCCCCAAGTTTTACAAGCTCTCTGGCGAATTCCCTATTCTCATCATAGAATTCCCTGACAAAACGGATTCCAACCTCGTAGCCCAGTCCGAGGTCCCTCATCCACCCGAGCGAAAGCTTATACTGGCGGAGAAATTCCTTCTTTGCCTGCTCCATATCCTTTGTTAGGGTATGCATGTCTGGCATGGTAAATGCCCTTAATCTCCGCAGACCTGCAAGTTCCCCCCTCTGCTCATAGCGGAAGCTGTAGTGAGAGAGTTCATAGAGCTTCAGTGGTAGATTTCTGTAAGAGATGAGCATGTCGTGTTTTATTAGATACTGCCCAAAGCAGGCGGCAAACCTGAGGAAGAATTCCCTGTCCTCTGTCTTCAGTCTGTACTGCCTTGCAGGGAACCTGTTCAGATAGCTCGATAGCTGGGGGTGGGCATAGTCGTACATTATCGGGGTTTCGACCTGCATTCCGCCACTCTCTGCCACTATATTGTTTACGTGCTCCTCAAGAAGCCTCTTTATGAGTGATCCCTGGGGATACCACCTCATATTCCCTGCATCGGAGCCCGGCTCGTAGTCCGCTATCTCGTGACTTCTCATCAGTTTTATATGGGGTGGCTCTCTGTCAGAGGCTCTCGTTCCGGAGATTTCATAGTCGGAAAATTTCTTCAGTCGCTCATGATTGGAAAAATTGAATTCATCAACTGGAATGAGATTCCCCTCCATATCAAGGATGAAGAATTCCGACTTTAGTTTCTTCTCCGCCTTCAGGGCTTCAGACTCTTCTTTATCCACTTTTTCTCCCTCAGGCAGGATTGTCCTTGACAGTTCAGATAAGGGATGGCCCTTGCATCTCAACTCAAAACTCTTGTAGTAGCCGAAGGGCGCCTTTATTGTCGGAATGTCGTTCTTCAGCCCGTTATAGGCTCTTTCAATGACCTTTTTGGCGACCGAGGGGGAGCTGAGCGAGCTTGAGAGGTGGGCGTACGGGTAGAGAGCGACAGATTCTGCCTTGACTCTCTCTGCCGTTTCCTTTATCTCCCCGACAAGCTGCTTTACAACAGAGTCGGGATTCTTCTCATCTCCATGCTCAACTGCGATAAAGACCACAAGAACATTCTCTGCCTCCCCCTTCGGTTTTTCGGGTTTTTCCGCCTCTTTGATAGCAGGCCTTCTTGCCTCAAATTTCAAATAGTCGGAATGTATCAGTAAAATGCGCATTTTAGGTAGTAAAAGATTAGAGGGAATACATAAATTACAGGAATTATTACAGGAATTCCCCATAAAGTTATATCACAGGGGAACTTCCTGCTGATGGAGTTAAAATTATTAAGCCCTGAATCAAAATAGAATCAGAACATGACAGAATTCAGCAGGGAGGAATTAAACCAGTTTATCGGACTTCACAGGGAATCCAAGAATTTCATAAACCTGAACCCCATTCAGAGAGGCGGAATCCTGACGCCGGAGGCAAGAAAGGCACTGGTGGAATTTGGAGATGGTTATTCCATCTATGACCTCAGCCCCGGGTTAGAGATAGAAAAAATTCCCCTCGTTAAAAGGTTTATCTCTGATATCCTGCCGAGGTTTCTGGGAGCAGATGCTGTCAGAATCACCCTTGGAGCCAGAGAGGGCATATTTAATGTGATGCATTCCATTACAAAACCGGGAGATACAATACTCGTTGACGGGAACAGACACTATACAACGATTACTGCGGCTGAGAGAGCCGGTCTGAGGGTTATTGAGGTTCCAGATTCAGGATACCCGGAATACAGGATAGATGTGGAGAATTATGAGGCTCTGCTCAAGGAACATAAACCAAAGCTACTTATCCTGACCTATCCAGATGGGAATTATGGGAATCTACCGGATGCTAAAAAACTGGGGGAGATATCCAAAGAATATCAGGTTCCATACCTGATCAATGGCGCCTATGCAGTTGGAAGGATGCCTATTTCTATGAAAGAGATTGGAGCAGATTTTATTATTGGCTCGGGGCATAAATCTATGGCTTCTTCCGGGCCCATTGGTGTTCTGGGGATGGATAAAAAATGGGAGAAACCTCTGTTGAGAAGATCAGATAGGTATCCGGAAAAAAGTGTGGAATTCCTGGGCTGCGAGTTAAGAGGAAGTGCTATCGCAACCCTGATGGGGAGCTTTCCCGCTGTTGTTGAGAGGGTGAAAAACTGGAGCAGAGAGGTTGAGAATTCAAGATATTTTATTGATAAAATTGAGGAAATTGATGGGATTAAACAGTTGGGTGTACGACCCACCGGGCATGATCTTAATTTTCTCGAAACCAGGGTCTTCTATGAAATCTCAAAGAGGCATAAGAGACGGGGTTTTTTCCTCTACAGGGAGTTGAAAAAGAGGGGAATTACAGGAATTAAACCTGGCATGACAAAGAATTTTAAGCTGAGCACGTATCAATTAAAAAAGGAGGAATTAAAGATAGTTATTAACGCATTTGAAGAGATATCAAGAATGGATTAAAATGACTACAAAGATGGAAATCACCGGGGAGATACCGGAGAATCCCATAGTGATAGAGGGCTTTCCCTCAATGGGTTTTGTAAGCACCATAGCAACGAGATATATGGTGGATGAGCTTGGGATGGAGCAGATAGGCTGGATTAAATCAGACAGGGTTCAGAACATTGCCGTAATACATGGGTCAACACCAATGCATCCGATAAGGCTGTATAAAAAGAACAGTATTGTTTTAATATTCTCGGAGGTGGCGGTGGCACTTCCATACACAAGAGAATTCTCGGATATGCTCGGCAAATGGTTCAATGAGATAAAACCAGAGAAGGTAATACTCCTTGCCGGAATCAGTGGTAAAGGAACAGATAAAGAGCATGAGATATTTGGGATTGCCAGTGGGGGAGAGTTTGACAAAGAGCTGAAGAGATTGGGTATATCGGAGATTGAAGAGGGGATACTGACAGGGATCTCATCAGAATTGCTCCTCAACTGCATGGATAGCAAAATTCCGGCCATATGTCTGATGGCGGAAACCCGTTATATGCCTGACCCGCTGGGAGCGGCTTCAATGATTGATATACTTAATGGCCTGCTGGGACTGAAGATAGATACAAGAAACCTTATCCAGAAGGGCACAGAGATTGAGAAGAGGTTCAGGGAAATCGCAGAGCAGATGAAGAAAGGCAGAGAGGATCACAAGGGTATCGGAGAGTACTCTCCGATGTATGGTTGAACAATGTCAGAAATAAAATTAATAGCCTTTGACCTTGACGGCGTTCTGATTGATGGCTACGGTTCCTGGAGGGAGGTTCATGGGGGGTTAGGCACTACAAAGCAGGCTGAGATTCACGCCCAGAGGTACTACGCCGGGGAGATTACCTTTGACGAGTGGGCAAGGAAGGATGCTGGCTTGTGGCAGGGGGTCAGGATTGAGAGAATTAAAGAAATTCTCTATAATGTAAAATTAATGCCGGGGATAGAGAAAACAATCCCGAGGTTGAAAAGAAGATATAAACTGGGGATTATCAGTGGCGGACTTCAGCTTCTGGCAGACAGAATAAGCAAGGAATTCGGCATGGACTACGCAGTGGGGAATTCCCTCATCGTAAAGGACGGTAAAGTGTGCGGGGTGGACCAGCAGGTGGATTTCGAGGGTAAAGGGGAGATTCTGAAGAGGGTTGCAGAGGAAAATGGTGTTGAGCTGAATGAATGTGCAGTCATCGGTGATTTTATCAATGACCTTCCCATGTTCAGGATAGCCGGTTTCAGGATAGCGTTCAATCCAAAAAGTGATGAGCTTGTAAAGATAGCTGATAAGGTAGTGTATGAAAAAGACCTGACGAGGATACTGCCGTTTTTTGAGGGGTGATTTAGGTTTGCGGATGTGGGATACAGACGGATAAAAACTCTTGAAAAGATGGGTTATTATCGGAATGTTGCAGATTTTGTTAGGGATGCAATCAGGTCAAGATTAGAGGAAATGACCTACGTTCTTGAATTGAGGAACATCTCTGACGAAAAGGCAAAGGAGGAGATTCTTGATTACTTCAAAAGACACGAAGTTGTGTATCCCTCCGACATAGGCAATGATCTACATCCTGACATGGAACAGTCCCTGAGAATTCTTGACGAATTGAAGGGAGAAAGGATTGTGAATGGATTAGAATGAGGCTTACTGATGCAGAGGATAGTATTTCTGGTGAAAAAATTGGCTGCCAGTTCAGGAAAATGAGTAGGCCAATGGCGACTGCTGGTACTGGAAGGCATAAAAGCCAGAGGGCATCTCTTCATGGGCTTCCTGTAATATGCCGGATTGATAAGCCGTTGATTCTCTCTAAAAGAAAGTGAAATACAATACTCCCTTAAGGATCTGGAGAATTCTGTTGTATCGCATAGGATTTACGGTAAAACCCTTCCCCCCTTCTCCATCATTAACCTCAAATCCTGATTTATATGTCCAAACCTTAAACCCCTGTTTTCTTGCTTCATTTGATATTACCTGAATTTTAACCTATTTGTTTAATATATACCCAGGATGCAATACTCCGGAAGAATCAAAAAAATCCCTCCCTATCTATTTGCCGAGATAGACCGGGCAATCGAAAAGAAAAGGAGGGAGGGCGTGGATGTCATAAGCCTTGGCATAGGAGACCCCGATCTTCCTACCCCGAACAATGTAATAGAGGCACTCTACCGGGCAGCCCGGAATCCGGAGAATCATCACTATCCGTCCTATGCCGGGATGCTGGAATTCAGGGAAACCGTTGTGAAATGGTATAAACGAAGATTCAATGTTTCATTAGATCCGGAGGATGAGGTAGTTACGCTGATAGGCTCAAAGGAGGGCATTGCCCATATCCCCCTGGCATTTACAAATCCAGGGGATATAAACCTGATTCCAAACCCTGCCTACCCGGTCTATAAGGCAGGGACGATTCTGGCTGACGGAATTCCCAGAAGCATGCCACTCCTGGAGGAGAACGGATTCAAGCCGGAGCTGTCTAAAATTTCCGCAGAAGATGCGAAGAAGGCAAGATTAATCTTCATAAATTATCCCAATGCACCGACAGCAGCAACAGCGGAGAAGGAATTCTTCAAGGAGGTCATTGATTTTGCTAAGGACAATGATATAATTGTCTGCCATGACAATCCCTACTCAGAGATGACCTTTGACGGTTATAAGGCTCCGAGTTTTCTTGAGTTTCGGGGAGCGAAGGATGTGGGGATAGAATTCCACTCTTTATCAAAGACCTACAACATGACAGGATGGAGGATTGGTTTTGTTTCAGGAAATGCCGAGGTCCTGGCAGGGCTGGGGAAGATAAAGGAGAATATAGACTCAGGGGCGTTTCAGGCGGTGCAGTTTGCAGGGATTGATGCCCTTGAAGGTCCTCAGGATTCTGTGGTCAGGAACATGAGAATTCTGCAGGAGCGAAGGGATATCATGGTTGATGGTCTGAATGATATCGGATTTCAGGTGAGTAAACCAAAAGCCACTTTCTATCTGTGGTTCAGGATTCCTGAACGCTATAAATCCTCGATTGAATTCTCGGAGGATTTGCTCAATAAGGCAGGGATAGTAATGACCCCCGGCGTCGGCTTTGGTGAGCACGGCGAGGGCTATGTAAGATGTGCAATAACGCAGAAGAAGGAAAGGCTGGAGGAGGCATTGGAAAGGATAAGGAGGTGGAGATTATAGAAAATTCCGAAAGAAATTTTCCTTTTCTTTCCGCCAGCGCTTTCTTTTTCCAAAAGAAAGGGCTGATTTCAGAATAGTGAAAATGATAATAACAATCGGCGGTTCAGTCGGATCGGGAAAAAGCACCCTTGCGAAGGAGATCGCCTCCAGATTCAGGTTGAAGCATGTTTCAGCCGGATTGATAATGAGGGAGATGGCCAGAGAGAAGGGCATAAGCCTGCTGGAATTCTCAAGGGTTGCAGAGAAGAATCCCCGGATAGACCGGGAGATTGACGAGAGGCAGAAAGAGATGACCAGGGGAAATTGTGTTGTTGAGGGCAGGCTCTCGGCCCATTTTCTTAAACCGGACATTAGTGTATGGCTGAATGCCCCCCTGAACATAAGAACCACAAGGATAGCCCGCAGGGAGGGCATATCCCCCGAAGAAGCTGAGAGAAGAATAATTGGGAGGGAAACAAGCGAGAAGAAGAGGTACAGGGAATTCTACAATATCGACATTGATGACATGAGCATATACGATATAATCCTGAATACCGGGAAATTTGATACCAGTTCCATGGTCAGAATAGTGTCATCGGCCATAGAGGCACATCAGTGATACCCTCAGTGATAAGTAACCATCAGTAGAACTAACCATCAATGATAAGTAATTTAATAACGCTCCAATATCTTACCATGAAGAAAAAGGCTCAAACCTCGCTGGAATTCCTCATGACCTACGGCTGGGCAATCCTGATAGTTCTTGTCATAGTCGTGGTTGCATGGCAGTGGGGTTTCTTCAATCCGCGCGGCGTTGTAAAGCCCGGTTATTCAGGGTTCTGGGGTGTGGAGCCGGTGGATTTTGGCTATAAGGAGAATGGTGACCTTGAGCTTTCCCTGGAGAATGAGGTTGGTGGAGGCATCAATATAACCGTAATTGAAGCAAGGGGTGGAACAGTAATATATAGCGATACAGACCCCGGGACCCATATGTCCGACGGTGCGTATATACCCTCCGGTTCCCGGAGCATCTACTCACTCCCGGGCACTACTTCTGGTCTTCAGGGAGGGGCTATTGGCTCAGGCTATGAGCTGTTTCTCTCGATACAATATAATGATTCAAGAACCTTGGAGGTTTACAGAAGCTCTGGAAAACTATGGGGTTCCATAGAAGGGGTATAGACTCTAAACGAATTTTACCGGCTTCAAGGTATTGGCCAGCTCTGTCGCACTACTGAGCCTTCTGCCTTTTGAGGAGTATATCGTGAAAAGAGCATCTCCCTTGCCTATAAAATCACCCGGATTTACATGGAGATAAAGACCGGAGGTCTTGTCTTTTGGAGCTCCAGCAGTCCTTGCAATTGCAGAGATTTCCCGGTTATTGATGAATTTTACCCTGCCCCCACTATCTGCCCTGATTGCCTCTTCCCTCCTGCCTATTTTTATGTCGTCCGGTTTTATCTCAGGATTTCCTCCCTGTTCCTTTATAATCTCCATCATCTTTGCCTTCGCCTTTCCGGAGTCAATAATCCTCTTTGCAATTCTTCTACCCGTGCCCTTTTTTGCCTTGCCGGCAAGCTCCAGCAGATTTCCCGCGAGCATTACGGATTTCTTCACAAGGCTGATGGAACCATTGTTTTCCAGGGAGAGAAGAACATCTCTCGCCTCAAGGGCAGGGCCTATACCATTGCCAATGGGGGAGGAGCCATCGGTGATGACACAATCCACTGCAACACCCATTCTTTTACCAAGCTCTATGAAGTTATGTTTCATTTCGTCTGCCTTCTCCGGATTCGGGACCTTACTACCAATGCCAACAGGTATGTCTATCAGAATATAATCCGAGCCAACCGAAATCTTCTTTGCCATCACCGATGAGAGCACATGTCCCTCAGCATCAAGACTGAGGGGATATTCCGCCTGGATTATTTTATCATCTGCGGGGGCCAGATTCACTGCCCCACCCCATGCAATGCAGGCATTAATCCTCTGGACTATCCTCTGGAGTTCCTCGACATCAAAGTCAACCGGGGCTAAAACCTCCATTGTGTCAGCTGTTCCTGCCGGGGATGTGATCGCCCGTGAGCTTGTCTTTGGTAT
>WALD01000061.1 GCA_015523055.1 Candidatus Altarchaeota archaeon | reverse complement strand
GTGTGATAGATTACTTAGTGTGTGATAGATTAAGTGGATTAACCTTCCCAAAAATGGCTGAAACCACAGAAAACAAAGCAGATAAGAGTAATAAGTCAACGAGGAGCAGGACACCCCTCGCTCTTGCTATTGCGGGGCTGATACTTGTGGTTATTACCGGTCTCGTTGTAACAAATCCGACGCTGGTTGGTGAACATCCCAACATCACCCCGGGTACAACAACCACCACCACTACAATAATGCTCTCCAATGGATTGATTCAGAGTGGTGATGTTGTCTGCCTTAATTACATAGGGAGATTTGAGAACGGCACTATTTTTGATACAAACCTTGAGAATGTGGCAAAGGATGCCGGAATTTATGATGCTACTGTACCAAGACCATATAAACCCATGTGTTTTGCGATTGGCAGTGGAATGGTAATAAAGGGGTTTGAAGATGGTGTCAGGGGGATGGCTATTGGAGATACCAGGAACATAACCGTGCCTCCGGAGGAGGGGTATTCTTATGGCCCCCTGGCAGGGAAGACACTCATCTTTGAGGTTAATCTTCTTGAGATTAAGGAACCTTCCCTGGAGATGATCGTCCTGAATGACAAGAGGTGCAAGGACTGCGATATCTCTGGAATCATAAGGCAGCTGGAGATTGTGTTTCCAGGAATCAAGACAAAGGAACTGGATTATAACACTGAAGAGGGCAGGAAGCTATACGATGACCTTGGATTGGAGTATCTTCCTGCGGTGCTCTTTGATGAGTCCGTGAAATCAGAGGACGGTTACAATAATATAAAGAAGTATCTTGAAGAGGTTGGAGGTTATCAGATATTGAGAATCGGTGCGAGATTCGACCCTACTGCTGAGATCTGTGACAATGGTGTTGATGACAACGGTAATGGGCTGGTGGATTGTGAGGATGACTCATGCAAAAAGGAATTTGCCTGTATGCCTAAGAAAACAAGGCCCGATGTGGAGCTTTTTGTTATGTCATACTGTCCCTACGGGTTACAACTTGAAAAGGGTATTCTGCCGGTTTTGGATCTTCTGAAGGACAAGATAAACTTCAGTGTAAAGTTCTGCACCTATGCAATGCATGGCAAAAAAGAGCTAGATGAGGAGATATTGCAGTATTGCATTGAGAAGGAGTTCAGTAATAAATATCTGGACTACCTTAGTTGCTTCCTTGAGGACGGGGATACAAAGAGATGTTTGGAAAAAGTAGAAATTGATCAGGAAAAACTTGATTCATGCATAAAACAGACTGATGAGGAATTCAAGATAACCAAGAATTATGAAGATAAAAGCACATGGATAAGCGGGAGGTTTCCCAGGTTTGACATATATCTGAAAGAAAATGAGGAATACGGCATCAGAGGATCCCCGGGATTTGTAGTAAATGGAGTTGTAGGCAGCACAGGCAGGGATCCTGCAAGTCTGCTTAAGGCAATCTGTCTTGGTTTTGATAAAGAACCGGAAGAGTGCAGTAGAGAGTTATCCTCAAGCACGCCAAGTCCGGGCTTTGGTTTTTCCAGGACGGGAAGCGGTAGTTCGGGGGGATGCGGGGCATAATTTATACGCTTACACCTCTAATATTTTGATTAATTATATGATGGGATTATGCCAAAGTTTGTTGAATAAAAAGACAGTTAGGGTGTAGGTATAGTATAATATAGAGCCATATATCTGAAAGTATTTATAGCCATATATCTGAAAGTATTAACTGGTGATACACCAATGTTGATAATATAGAGCCATATATCTGAAAGTATTAACTGGTGATACACCAATGTTGAGCAAACAAAAATGGAAACACGACCAATTATATATGGACTGATTTTATTGATGATTTATGGTTTGAGCGGAGTTGCAGGTGCGGATGTTACCGTTGTTTCACCCACGCTCTACAGCCACCTTTTAGTGGGTGAACCATATGGTGTAGATATTGAGGTGACCCTATCAAATGGTACCTTTGATAGTCTAGCAACCATAATTCTCTCAGGCGGAGCCTTCTCGGTAACAGCTAATAGCTCTAATATTAGCGATATCACCGGAATCTATGAATTCACACTGACACTGGTACCGACAGCGGAGGGTTATCTGAACCTAACAGTCTATGGCAGCGATGGAGTTAATACAACCATTACAGATGCCTATTATGTAGAACCTCTCCTGGCCATAGATTACACTCCAGCATCACCAACCACTGCTGAACCTTTGGTGATATATGTAAGACCCTACGGCTCGGCAACAGATATTGTGAATGGCTCATACCTCAGTATTCTGGCGCCGGGAGGATCGCCTTACTATTCAACGAATGGAACCTACACGATAAGCAATCCAGTGGCCGGGGAATATACGGTATATGCAGTCAAGACCGGCTGGACGGACAGTGATATAGTCCATATCGAGGTAAGTGATGTGAACACTATTACCACCCCCTGCTCATGCGGCAGCTCATGTTCAGGATGCTCAGATCATATCCTTGCTGATTCTTGTTCTGGCGCATCATCATGCGATGGAACTGATCTAATAGAAAACATAACCTTAACGAATATAGATACTGGCTGTGAGATTACTCCTGGAAGCACAGTAGATGTCGATGTCTATGTCCATTGTTATGACTCAAGCGATAGGATCGAGATATGGTATTATGATGGAGCCACTTGGATGCAATTGTTCTCAGATGCAAGTTGCGATTATCCCTCCGACTATGGTCATTACACGATAAATTTTACAGTATATGATGCTGGAAAAACCCAATACATCCGGGCGATTAACGGTTTCAGTTGGACTGGAGGGAGCAGTTGTTTTACTGAATCCTATGGAGATAATGACGATATAAAATTTTATTGTCCAAGTTGCAGTGGAGTCACAGCTACTACAACCACGGTTCCAGGTACACTCAGCATAGATTACACTCCAGCATCACCAACCACTGCTGAACCTTTGGTGATATATGTAAGACCCTACGGCTCGGCAACAGATATTGTGAATGGCTCATACCTCAGTATTGTGGCGCCGGGAGGATCGCCTTATATTTACCATTCAACGAATGGAACCTACACGATAAGCAATCCAGTGGCCGGGGAATATACGGTATATGCAGTCAAGACCGGCTGGACGGACAGTGATATAGTCCATATCGATATAAGTGATGTGAACACTACAACCACGGTTCCTGTTACTACAACCACGGTTCCAGGTACACTCAGCGTCGGTTATTCTCCAGCATTGCCAACCACTGATCAGCCCCTCACACTCTATGTAAGACCCTACGCAGCAGAGGATCTGGTGGAGAATTCATACCTCTATATCAAAGCCCCGGGAGATAATAGCTTTTCGGTATACCCGGCAACGAACGGAACCGCCACGATAAGCAGTCCAGTGGCAGGGGTATATACAGTATATGCAACTAAAACTGGCTGGATAGATAGTGATTATAAATACATTACTGTAAATGCATCAACAACAATACCCAACCCCTATTGCACCGCAAGCAGCAGGGTTTACTCCTATGAGTACATTGAGGACATAAGGATCAATGGCATAAGCAGCGGTCAATCCTCAGGTGGCAGCTCGTATAGTGACAATGCGGGAACGGTCATAACCTCCCTTGGCACGGGGCAGAAAAATGTTCTTGAGGTAGATACATTCACTACTTCGAGTTACCTGGAGTATGTATCTGCATGGATAGACTTTAATCAGGATAACTCCTTTGACGATGACGAGAAGATAGACCTGGGAAATGCCACATTCAGCGGAAGCCACACATTCTCGGGTCAATTTACTGTCCCGTCAGATGCCGTTGTTGGGAACACAAGAATCAGAGTGGTTATGGAGTGGAATGAAGCCCCGGTTCCCTGCAGAATCTTTGACTATGGAGAAGTCGAGGATTACAGTGTGAATATAAATGAATCTGCTATTGTGACTACAAGCACTACTACTCTTCCTGCATCCCCAGTAGCCGTAAGTCGGTCATTTTCAAATGCTACTCCCTCAGTGGGAGACACAATAATTGTTACATTAACGATGAATATCAGTGGAGCAGATGGGCCTGGAGTAATAACTGTACCATCGGCTATTGACCTGATCGAATATGTCCCTATCGGCCTGATAGTTTCGAATATATCAACTGATGGTATTTATTTTGCTGAGGACAACAAGATTGAATGGATATTCTGGGCATTGGGCAACCCGGTGCAGGACCAGAAAATCACCTATTTGGTGACAATACCCTCCAATGTGTCAGCAACGACCTTTAAATTTTCTGGAACGGCGGATTATGGCGAGGATGTAATTGATATATCCGGTGAAACGATTTTGACCATACCACTAATAACTACAACCACAACGACGATACCAACAACCACCACGACGATAACATGTCCTTATGCTGTTTGCGGTAGTGACACAATGGAATATAACAACTATCCTCAGTGGAGATTTTATGATCCTACCTGTACTACCAATCAATCTTGTTTCTTAATAGGGGGGTGTAGCTATCTCTATGCAGAATACTGTAGCTCCGGATGTTCCAATGGGACGTGTATGGCCCTGACAACCACCACAATACCAACAACAACCACTGTTCCAATCTCCTCTGAATCCGAACCTAATGACGATTTCACTACTGCCAATGAGGTTTACAGCGGAGCGTACCGAACGGGAAGCACTGATTACTACTCGGATAGAATCGATTACTTTAAGATTTACCTGAACTCGGGGAGCACAATAACTGCAACATTGAATGGTTCGTATGTTGCAGACATTGATTTATATCTCTATGATTCGTTGGCCTATCTATTGGATAGCTCTACATCAGTAACATCCACGGAGGAGGTCTCCGCAACAGTAGGCTCGTCGGGTTACTACTATGTGGAGGTGTATGCATATAGCGGTAGTGGCGATTATACCTTAACATTCAGCGTACTATCTGGAGGGAATATAACAACAACAACTGTGCCTCCTGCGATGTCCCCTGCCATAACCCGGAGCATGCCATCGACTGTAGTTCCAGGAGGTCTCTTTGAGGTGAATCTGGATGTAGTTCCTGGTGAGAACCCACCAAATGCAATGATTATTGATGAATATCTGCCTCCAGGGTGGGAGGTTACAGGTTCGTATCCAGCAGGGACCTTTAATTCTGAAACAGGGGATTTAAGATGGATTTTGTATGGTTCTACATTATATGATAGATCCCTCACCTACACTGTGCAGGTTCCCACTGGTGCAGCTGGATCCTATGCCATAACTGGAGAATTCTTATATAGCAATGAAGGCAATGAGATTACTGGCACAACAGAAGGAAATTCTGCAATCATGGTGGGTATAAACAGTACTTCTATAGCAGCGAGGGTCAATAGAACCCTACCTTCTTTGGCAACGCCGGGCGCAGTATTTGATGTGCAACTACTTATGGACGTGGATGAAGAAAATGCACCCTATTCAGTCATAGTAAACGATTACTTCCCCACTGGATGGACCGTAATAAATTCATCCCCTGAGGCAAGTAGCATAGATTACTCTACGGGAGAGATAAGGTGGGTAATCTATGAGCCTGACGTTCCAGTAACAGATATGAATATAACATACACTGTTGAGTTACCCTCTGATGAATCGTTGGGTAATAAGACATTCACAGGATATTTACGATATATGGAGGGTCAAAGCTATGTTACCGATGATATCGGCGGTGATTCAAAGGTAGGTGTATACACAAGCCCAGGGATAGTTCAGGTCAGCAGATTATTGCCACATCTAACAAATTTCGATTCCTGCATTGACGTTCTTATGGAATTATCGCGGAATAGTGGAGATACAAATGCTGTAATTATAGAGGAACACGTACCCTCAAGGTGGTTCGTCACATCCTCAGAGCCTGCATATGACAGCTACGACTCGGAAACGGGGGAGATTAGGTGGCTTCTCTATGGCGCCGAATTCCGGAATCAGACAATGAATTACACGATATGCACTCCTAAGACCGGGACAGCTGACACAGAGACATTTACTGGAAAGATATTATATACGAGTTCAGGAATGGAGGTAGCAGACCAGATTAGTGGAGATAAATCAATAGACGTTGACATAAGCTCTAGGATAGTCGGGATAGAAAGGGTACTGCCGTCATTGGGGGTCATCGGTGGGAATATCACTGTGCAATTAAATTGGTATATGAATGAATCAGAGGACCTGGATGCCTTAATAATCAAGGATTACCTGCCTGATGGGTGGGTATTGGTATCCTCAAGCCCGGAGGAGTACAACTTTGATTCCAAGACCGGGGAGGTAAAATGGATGTTATATGATGGTGAACTTATTGATAGAACAATAACCTACACTGTAAACATACCAGATAACGAAACAGAGAATAAAATAAGGATGTTCAGTGGAGAAGCGGTTTATCTGGACAAAGGAAAGCAGATAAGGGACGTAGTTGGGGGTAGTAGGTATATAATGACAACCACAGAAACCCCAATTCCCGGCGACACAAACGGTGATGGACACATAAGTGATTTTGAACTACTGACCTTAGTTTCTCTATGGGCAGATGGGGAAGCAAGTGACTTTGATCTATTAACTGCTATTGATCTGTGGGCGCAGGGTTAGGACGATGGGTGTGAATCCAAACGAGATTAGAATTCAATCTGCCTCCGGAGGGGTGAATTCAAACCATGATGGATTCTGCTGGATTGAAATTCACACCCCTAACCATGTTCGGGGGGATGCTGGGCATAATTTATACGCTTACACCTCTAATATTTCTTTATGGGGAAAGAGAGAATACTGGTTACATCAGCGCTGCCTTACGCAAACGGCCCCCTGCATATCGGGCATGCCATAGGGGCTTACATCCCTGCCGATGTCTATACCAGATACCACAGGCTCAAGGGCAATGACGTTATCTTCATCTGCGGTACCGATGAGCATGGAACGCCCATTGCAGTCACTGCCGAGCAGGAGGGAATTCCCCCGAAGAGGGTAGCAGATAATTATCATAAGCTCATAAAAAAGACATTCTCAGATATTGGCGTCTCGTTCGATAACTTCTCAAGAACAACCAGAGAGTTGCACTACAAGAATTCACAGGAATTCTTCCTCAGGATTCTGGAGAAGGGTTTTGTTTATAAAAAGACGGTTGAGAGACCGTATTGTCCCGTGTGCAAGAGATTTCTGCCTGATAGGTATGTCAGAGGTACCTGTCCCTATTGTGGAAGCAAGGATGAGCGCGGAGATCAGTGTGAAAGATGCGGCAAGCAGCTTGAACCTCATGAACTTCTGGACAGCTACTGTGCAATATGCGGCAGCTCTCCGGAGCAGAAGAAGACCGAACACTGGTTCTTCAGGCTGAGTGAATTCTCGGAGAGACTGAATGAGTGGATATCAGAGCAGAAACACTGGCCCGACAATGCCCGGAATTTCTCACTGGGTTGGATATCTGAAGGGCTGGAGGATAGAGCAATTACAAGGGATATGGAGTGGGGGGTCCCTGTGCCATTAAGAAACGCCGAAGGTAAGGTTCTTTATGTGTGGTTTGACGCACCAATCGGTTATATCTCCTCAACCCAGGAGTGGAACGCAAAAGGGTGGAGGGACTACTGGCAGAATCCCGACTGCAAGATAGTCCACTTTATTGGAAAGGACAATATCCCCTTCCATACGATAATATGGCCTGCGATGCTGATGGCCCACGGCGATTATACCCTGCCATGGCAGATATCCAGTAATGAATACCTCAATCTGGAGGGGCGGAAGATGTCTACCAGCAGGGGGTGGGTTCTATGGCTTCACGACATTCTCGGGGAATTCAGTCCTGACCTGGTTCGCTATTACCTCCTTTCAATAAATCCTGCCAATCATGATTCCGACTTTTCGTTGAAGGAATTCCAGCACAGGGTAAATTCGGAACTGATTGGAACGCTGGGGAATTTCATCAACCGGGTTTTGGTTTTCATTAAGCAGAATAGGGGGGGGATTGTCCCGGAACCTGTTGAATTCGACGATCTCGACAGCAGAATTCTTGAAACAATCAGGGGCGCCCCCGGGAGGGTCGGCAGGGAGATTAAGGAATTCAGATTTCAACCAGCACTAAATGCATTACTTGCAACTGCTGCTGAGGGTAATGAGTATTTTCAGCACAAGGAGCCATGGAAGAGGGAGAACGGGACTACGCTCTATCTCTGTGCGAATCTTACCAGGACCCTTGCAATACTCATGCACCCGTTTCTGCCGTTCTCGGCCCGGAGGGTATGGGAGATGCTCGGTCTTAATGGTAGAGTTGAGGAACAGGAATGGGTATCAGCCGGGGAGTCACCGATAGAGGGGGGACACAAAATAGGAAGCGTTGAACCACTTTATGAGAAAATTGAGGATAAAAAAATTGATGCGTTCGGGAAGAAATTCCTGAAACCCGGGTCAGAATCAAAAATGGATATATTAAAATTTGAGGAATTCAAGGGAATGGATCTCCGGGTGGGGAGAATTAAAAGGGTTGAGGACATTGAGGGTGCTGACAGGCTCTATCTGCTGAGGGTTGACCTGGGGTCGTTGGGTGAGAGACAGCTTGTTGCCGGGATTAAAGACACCTATAAAAAGAAGGAGTTGACAGGTAAGGAGATTGTAGTTGTAGCAAATCTTGAACCCGCCATCATTCGGGGATATAAATCCGAGGGGATGCTGCTTGCTGCTGATTTAGATGGAAAGCCCGTGTTTCTTGTTCCTGAGAGGGAGGTAAAAGAGGGAGCAAAGATTAGATGAAACATAGATTCTACGACCTGAACGTGAATGGGAGGGTTGAAGAAATTCTCAAGAATGCGGAGATCCTGGGATGGGACGGCATCTGTTTAACGAGAGAATTCAACAGGGATTTTAGAGAATTCCACGATGAGGTTTCAGGATTAGAATCAAATCTGGACATCCTCCTCGGGGCGAGAATCTCGGCTCCGATTCAGAAGAATGCGAGAAAGGCACTTGATCTGGCAGATGTAATTCTTGTTGGTGGCGGTGATGAGATTGTTAACAGAAAGGCGTCAGAGTGCTGGGAGGTTGATATTCTCTCACATCCGGAGAGAAACCAGAGCAAGGACTTCATGCACCAGCGGAATTCGGGGATAGACCATGTAATGGCAAGGTTCATGCGGGAGAGGGGAATTGCAATTGAGATAAATCTCTCTGAGGTGTTGAATTCCTCCAGAATTCTGAGGGCAAGAATTCTTGGCAGGATGCGGCAGAATGTAATTCTTGCCAGGAGGTATAAAACCCCGATGGTTCTTACTTCGGGGACCCGGGACATGTGGGGGTTGAGGGCACCAGGAGAGCTGATGGCCTTCGGAAGATGCCTTGGAATGACTGACCTGGAGGCAAAAAATGCTGTCTCCCCGACCGGGATTCTGAGGAAGGTCAGGGACAGGAAAGACACCAATGTTATCCTGAAGGGGCTTGAGGTTATTGACTGGGGCGGCTCAAAGCCAGAGAAGAAAAGGATGTATGGGTGGTATTGAATTCTTAGGCATGAGTCTTGATTAAAGCCCAGATTTGACATTCCTTGTCATGAAATCGCTTGTGTGTCCTTGTTTCTCAACCTAACTTCGCCACTTGACCTATTTCTCACTACTATACTGCCATAGACTAATTCGCCGCCTGGGTTTTACATTTTTCAGCCTTCCCGATAATACTTTTCTCCTCAGAAAAAGTGTCAAATTAATCAGTAGATTTGCGAGGAAAGACACGAAAAAGATACCTATGATGGCGTTTTTGCTCCAGTGTCTTATTGGCCTGAGCTCTATAC
>WALD01000060.1 GCA_015523055.1 Candidatus Altarchaeota archaeon | reverse complement strand
TCATTCTTAGCATCTTTTTGTCCTTGTCCCTTATTTTCACCCTCCTAATGGCTGATCCGTCTGGCCTGTAGACTCTTGTTATTCCAAGAACCCTAACCGGAGCGACAAAATCATATATTGTTTCCTCAAGACTGCCTCTCCCAATTACTCTAAGTTGCTTCCCCAGTTTGTTGGAAAGGATTCTTATGTTGTCGCCGCCCTTCCCTATGAATCTACCAATCTGGTCCTTGGCCGTAATCACTATTATAGCCTTTTCAGTATCTATCGCATGGTCAAAACCAATATCCTGCCCAAGTTCATGTAGAAGCCTGGACAACTCCACATCGGTCTCGGATATTCTTCCCTGTTGCAGTTTTGATTCACAGGCACTGCACAGCACCCCACTCTTTGCGCAAATTTCGCATATTGGCAGAGTCATGTTCACCCGGGGGGATACATGCTGTCGCGGATAAAAAAGAAGAAATAGATTGATCTCACCGACTTAGAGTTATCTCGATGGCGGAGACCTTTATTGGCCCTTCGTCACCCTGAAGTTC
Source organism: Candidatus Altarchaeota archaeon (assembly GCA_015523055.1). Lineage (GTDB taxonomy): Archaea > Altiarchaeota > Altiarchaeia > IMC4 > QMZM01 > WALD01. The sequence continues at coordinate 7,819 of WALD01000060.1, read as the reverse complement.
CTCTGTTGCTATTGTTATGTCCGATGGTTCAACCCCCTGAACAAATCTCTGCCTAACAATTTCTGCAACATCCACTGCCCTCGAAATTGCTCTACCTCGTGCCTTCACAACAACAGAACTCTCACCGTTGTTGAATTGCGTAACAACTGCAAGGACATAGCTCATAACCCCTTTCTTCCCAACAAATACAACATTGTCATTCCCGTTTCTTGCTTCTATATTCTGGCTATCCATTGTTTTTCACCTGTCTCTGCTATATTTCTAACCCTTTGAATTCCCAGAACCCCTAAATCGGTTCACGCTTTGGCGCACATCAGCCCTTCGGGGCTGAGTGCACCATGAATTCCCCGGCTAATCGCAGAGGAATTCAACCTGAACTGCTCCGCTTCGCTCCGCATCGGTTCACGCTTTGGGGGCCGTCTTCGCTTCGCTCGACGACACTTAGAACCGCAGAGTCGGCTATCACTCGGTTATTGTAATAGCTCCTGCGGGGCATGTTGTTTCACAGGCTCTGCAAAGGACGCAATCATTGACATTGCCAGTAACCTTTGATTTCCCATCAACAATCTCATAAAGAGACACCGGACATGCATTGACGCAGGCACCACATCCAATGCATTTCTCATTATCTATCTCTATTTTTACCATTTTGAAAGGTATTTATACATATGTTTGTTTATATAAATAATTTAGTTAGGACTTTGGTCTTCTCTCCCGGGGGTTTCCCTCTGCAATCAAGGGCACGAAAAGATTGTATTTGGTCTTACCCTGAAGTTCCAGAATTATCTCTTCGGCTATGACCTTTATTGGATCCGGGAGGTTATCTACCCGTCTATACATATCATCAAAGCTATCAAAAGGCATACTTCTTCTTTCCTCCAGTATATCCTGCCTGTGTTTTCTACCTATCCTTGGAAGGCGTTCAAGTTTATGGAGTCTTGTGCTTATTGTGCCTGCATTATTGTAGAAATCAACGAACCTCTTCTCATCACTCTTTATTATGTCCTCGAGAATTATCTTGATCTCAGTCTTTGCGGTTGGAGTCAACCAATCATACTTTATTCTCCTTTCTATGTGATCGACCTTGTCTCTGACTCCCTCTCCGATATATATCCTATCTCCTGACTTGAAGGTAAGATTCTTCCGGGGAGCAATTTCAAGAAGTGAAAAGTATTTTTCACCGATTGCCTGTGCTATCGGTTTCCTTTTATGGGGAGGTACTTCGGATTTCCCCATTGGCAGGAAATCTAAGACTCTTACATTCTCATCCTTATTCATTTCAGCCAATACCACCCCTGTTATTTATACTGCGCAACAACGTCAAGGATCTTTTTTATTTCCTCCTCACCGTACTTGAAGCGCTCCTTTGCGAATATTACCCTCACGTCATCTACTGTCTCAGGCAGAAGGTCAACTATCTTAATTATTTGATCCTCATTGAGTTTGAGTTCCATCTCAGACAGTTTCTTTATCATTGCTGTGCTGTCCCTGAAATTCAGGTTATCTGCCTTGTTTGCATGGTCAAGAGCTCTCTTCTGTTCGTAGAGCATCTCCATCCCTGCCTTCTTATATCTCTTCCTTGTCTTATCAAGTATGTTCTTTGCCTCCGCAATCGTGATGTATCTCTTTTCAATTATGTTCATTACAACTTCGCAAGGAAATGACGCTCCTATGGAGCGTAATTTATTTCAATCCTGATGGATTGGAATACAATGCAAGCCAATGAGAATCTCATGAATCCCCATTTATTGAAAATCTGTGATTTTCGATATCAGCTCACATATTTACGACATAGTGTCACAACCTTGCTTATACCTCCTTTTGTTTTTAGCATGAAACTGTTTAGCATGAAACTGATCACTACCTCAGAGGCAAGAATAAATATACAATATCTTGCCTCTCGGGATGCACAACTGATCTGTGGTCCGCCAGGTATCTGAACTCTTGATTCACCCCCCGGAAATAGTTATGCCATGTGTTTTATCTAACCCTGGTCTTTGGTTGGTTTGCTTGGGCGTGCTGCATGTGACGGCACCAAACTACCACTGTGCTACGTTCCAGACATCAGAGGAGTACTGGGTTTCCCCTGCAAGTCTGCATCTACATCTGCCCAGATTATGTTAAGCGATTTTGTTGGCTAATCCAATGAACTTATATACTACATACTGCGGACCTTGGTCCGACGTTCTTCATCTTTTATTCCCCTTATCTTTATGAGGTGCTCAGGAGCCACAAGAAGTTTCTTCCTTTTCTTAACATCCCTTATATCTATATAATACGCTCTGCCCTGTGTTGCAACGACCTTCCCAGACTTACCTTCAAATCTTGGACGGGGGATGTTCCTGTAACTTGCATCTATCTTTATTGATACAGTTTCTCCTTCATTGAATTTCTGAAGATATCTCTTTATCCTTACCTTCCCTCTGTCCCTCGGTTTTACCCTGAGCCCTCTACTTTTCCTTCTATAGCCCTGAGAACCTTTCATCGTGAATTAATAGATTAGTAGGGAGGCTTAAATAATGCTAATCTTCAGCTTCTCACCCTCTATCTCCCACTCTTTAGAAAAACCCTTCTTTCTGGCAATTGATATTGAACTCCTTGTTTCATGCTGGATGAATTCCTTGTTGTTGAGGATGTGGGGTTTGAATTTCTCACTGCAATCTATCGCAACCTCTATCTGTTTCAGCTCTTCAAGATTGAGGTCTTTTCTCATCTGCTGAATTCTCCTGATAATCTCTCTGGCCATCGCCTCAGAGAATAGCCTTTCATCAAGTTTTGAGTCTATATACACAACGCCCTGGCTGAATTCTTCTGCAACCAGGTCATGGAAAATTCTGGTTTTGAATATCAGCTCGTCCTTCTTTACCCTAAACCTCCCTATCCTCACCTCATCTTTATCCTTGATATCCTCTGCCTTAATATTCTTGAGATCCTTGAGGAATTCCCCCATATCGCTCTTTAGCCTCGGTCCCAGCACTGGAAGGTTGGGCTTCACGACGATATCTGCCTCAATCTTCTTCACCTCAAGCTCCTTCGCGTTGCATGCCTTAAGGATTATGCTTTCAACCCTGTCCAGATTAATCCTCTCCCTCGGTGCGATTATAACCCTTGGAATTGGCCACCTTAACTTGATGCCAGACCTCTGCCTTGCAGACTTAACGCCCTCGGCAATCTCCTGGGCCATGAGCATCTCGTTCTCGAGCGTCCTGTCTATCTCCCCCTCATTTACAAGAGGCCATGGCTGGAGGTGAACGCTTCTATCTGCAGTAAGGTTTCTGTAGATCTCCTCCGACAGATGTGGGGTTATGGGAGCCATCAGTATTGCAAGCCCGGACAGAACCCTTTGCAAGGTGACATAAACCGAGATTTTCCGTGCATCCCTGCCCTCAATCCAGACCCTGTCTCTTACCAGCTTTATATACCACCTGCTCAATTCAAGGATGAATTCGTTTATTAGTCTGCATGCATCATGTATATAATATTTCTCCATGGCCTCCGTAACCCCCGAAATGAGGGAATTATACCTTGATAGCAACCATATATCCTCCGTCTCGAGGGGGACAGAATTCCGGGGGGATGTAGTGGAATTCTTCCGGGATACAGCAGAATTCTTTGGGGATATGGGGGGCCCTTGTTTATAATCAAATTCGTCCATTCCCATATATGTCCGGGCGAATATGAATGTATTCCAGAGAATTCTCAGGGTTCTGTCTACCGCAGTCAGGGACTCCATGTTGAACCGCAGGTCCTCCCATGGAACGGTAGCAGACAGCATATAAAACCTCAGCACATCGGCTCCATATTTCCTGACAACATTCAATGGCTCGACAACATTCCCCAGTGATTTTGACATCTTCCTACCCTCTGAGTCAAGGCTGAAACCGTGGTAGAGCACCCTTTTGTAGGGTATATCATCAAAGGCAATTACTGAGCAGACAAGCATAGAGTAGAACCACCCTCTGGTCTGGTCAGAACCTTCGGTTATGAAATCCGCCGGGAAAAGTTCCTTGAATTTCCCCTTCTTATGTGGATAACCCAGGTTTGCCCACGAAGCAGATCCTGAGTCAAGCCAGACATCCATGACATCAGGAACCCTTCTCATCTCCCTGCCGCAGGAACACCTTATCCTGACAGCGTCCATTGAGGGCATATGCAAATCTATGTCCTCCGGGTTAAGTTTTTCTATCGACTTCTCGTAGAGTTCCTCTATGCTACCTATGACCTCCATCCTGCCACAGGAACACTGCCATATAGGCAGAGGAGTATTCCAGTATCTCTGTCGGGATATGCACCAGTCCTTTGCATTCTGGAGCCATTTCTTGAATCTACCTGAGCCAATCCAATCTGGAATCCACTCAATCTCCCTGTTTTTCTTCAGGAGCCTGTCCCTTATCTTCGAAACAGCAAGGAACCACTGTGGAGTCATTCTCATAATCAGGGGGCTCTTGCACCTCCAACAGTGCGGGTAGGGGTGGGTTATCCTCTCCTCTTTATAAAGATTGCCTGTTTCCTCCAGGTCCCGTATTATAACCGAATTGGCATCCCTGACATACTCCCCTTTGTAGGGTTCTATCGTGAATCTCCCTGAATCATCCACCGGGGAGAGGGAATCCAGATTGTACCTCCTCCCTATCTCAAAGTCTTCCTCGCCGTGCCCGGGAGCTATATGAACAAAACCGCTTCCATCCTCCAGAGTTACAAGGTCTGGGGCCATTACAACCCTGTGTTTTATCCCCTGTTGCACCGGAATATTGAGTATTGGTTCGTATTCTAGTCCATTGAGTTCCTCCCCCCTGAATTCCTCAAGAATTTCATACGCTCCTTTAAGAATATAAACTCTTTCCTTTGCGAGGATTATTACCTCACCCCCGACCCTAGCTCTTACATAATCAAATTCCGGATGCGCAGCAATTGCCGTATTCGCAGGAAGCGTCCAGGGGGTTGTAGTCCATATAAGTATTGATTCGTCCCTGCCTTTTACCCTTGCTTTGACATAGATAGAGGTGTCTGTAATGTCTCTGTACTCCTCTTTGACCTCATATCCTGACATGGCAGTTTCACACCGGGGGCACCAGTGGATTACTCTGTTATCCTGGTACAGCAAACCCTTTTCATATGCCCTTTTTATGCAGAACCAGACACTTTCCATGTACCTTGTATCATCTGTCTGGTATGGGTTGTCCCAGTCCAGCCAGACACCCAGCCTCTTCAATTGTTCGGTCATTACATTCATGTTCTTTATCGAGAATCTCTTGCATTCCTGAATGAAGTTCTTTATTCCATACTCCTGAATCTCCTTTTTCGTCCTTGATCCAAGAACCTCCTCCTCCACCTTGACCTCAGTCGGAAGCCCGTGCATGTCCCACCCGGCCCTCCTGAAAACCTCAAAACCCTGCATACTCTTATAGCGAATTATGGAATCCTTTATTGCATGGTTCCACGCATGACCTATGTGGGCATGTCCTGAGGTAAAGGGAGGCCCCTGGCAGAAATAGAATTTTGTCCCTCCCTTTCTGCTTTCAACAAGTTCCCTGTAGATGTTCTCCTCTCTCCAGTAATTCTGGATCCTTTCCTCCAGCTCTGGCAGGTCAAGTTCTTTGGTCATGGTCAGACCTATTAATTTAAGCGTAGGTTCTTAAATTTCATGAGGTAGAATGGAACTTCCATGGACCGAGAAATACAGGCCGCAGAAACTGGATGATATCGTGGGACAGGATGCTCTAGTTGACAGGTTTAAGGCTTATGTTAAATCAGGTTCAATACCTCATCTACTCTTTGCCGGGCCTGCAGGGGTTGGAAAAACAACGGCTGCTCTGGCAATAACCAGGGAATTCTTTGGTGATGTGCGGGGGAATTTTCTTGAGTTGAACGGATCTGACGAGAGAGGAATTGAGGTCGTAAGAACAAAGATAAAGGACTTTGCAAGGACAAGATCAATGGAGGGTGGTTTCAAGATAATATTCCTTGACGAAGCCGATGCTCTTACCTCTGATGCACAGAATGCAATGCGCAGGACTATGGAGAATTACACAAAGACAGCGAGATTTATCCTGTCTGTTAACTTTTCAAGTAAAATCATTGAGCCACTGCAATCGAGATGTGCGATATTCAGGTTCAGGCCAATCCGGAGGGATACAATAAAGAAGCATCTGGTAAAGATTCTGGAGGAAGAGAACGTAGCACACACCGATTCCGGGATTGATGCCATAGTCTACGTTGCTGAAGGAGATATGAGACAGGCGATAAATCTTCTGCAATCTGCTGCTGCTCTCGGCAGGGTTGATGAGGACAATGTTTATTCAATTGCCTCAAGAGCCCGCCCGGAAGAGATAAGGAATATTCTCGTTCTGGCATTACAGGGAAAATTCCTCGACGCCCGCAATCTGACTGACAGACTGCTCCTCAGTCACGGCATGTCGGGGGAGGATATCCTCCTGCAGATGAACAGGGAGGTGATGGGACTTGAAGTGCAGGACGAACTTAAAATAGGAATTATTGACCTCATTGGAGAATGTAACTTTAATGTCGTTGAGGGAGCAAATGAGAGAATTCAGCTTGAGGCTTTATTAGCGAGAATAATGACACTGAAGAGATGATATAAACACCCCAGCATTAATAGAGCGGGATGAAGACGGAGTCTATGCAGCTAAGGTTCCGGATATATCAGGTTGTTATATGAAATGCCCGACGCCATAATTAAAAGATGTGAAAAACATGACTAAAGAGCAAAAATTCTATGATGCTTTGAAAGATATCTTCGTAGGAGCAAAGGTAGAAGGAGAATCAGGTTATATCGATTTAATGAGGATCAAGTCAAGATATTATGAAAAGGGTGTGTTTCCGAAACTCCAAGGGGATATTGAGAAAGCAATAGCACCATTCCCTGAATTTAAAGAAGAACTTTTTGGTAAACTCTACACATTCTTTAACCGCTATTTTTCAGAAAGTGGGTCAATTTACTTCAGATACACGCCCATTCATCAAAATGTTTATGAGAAAGTATATACCGATGATAAGGATGTTATTCTATTCTGGAAAACCCACATGCTTTATTATGTCAAAACCGATAGATTGTTTAAGAATCTTGAGGTTGAGATAGATGGATATAAATTCTTCTTTGATGTTTCTATACTTGAATATAAAAAAGCAAATGAGAAGAGAGAAATTGTTTATGAGTTTAAAGAGAAAAGGGAAGATGGAGCAATTGTTTTTAATGTCTCTTATTCTGAAAGAGGTAAGAAAACAAAGATTGCTGAGATTTTAAAAGCATTAAGGAAAGAAGGAATAAAAATAAATGAGGATGTCTTAGAGAATGCTTTTAGAGTTTTTGAAAAGCAAAGCGAAGTTGATTACTTTATAAATAAGAATGCAAAGGAATTTTTGAAGGAACAGTTTAACATCTGGATTTATCAGTATGTTTTTTCTGGTGAGAGCGAGTGGACTGAGAAAAGAATAAAGCAGTTGCAGGTTTTGAAAGATATTGCCTTTAAGATAATTGATTTTATCTCACAATTTGAGGATGAGTTAGTAAAGATATGGAATAAACCAAAGTTTGTTTTGAATTCTAACTATGTGATAACTCTGGATAGGATTGCAGATAAAAGCATCGAGCTTGTAGGGAAGATTTTAAGCCATCCTAATTTTGATGAACAAGTTAAAGAGTGGCAGAGTTTGGGAATTGTTGATGATGATTTTGGTAAGGCTAAGATTTTAGAAAATACTTTAACAGGCAAAGAGTTAAATAGGAAATATCAATTTTTACCAATTGATACAAAATATTTCAAAGACTTAGAACTTGAGATTTTAGGGTTGTTTGATG
>WALD01000059.1 GCA_015523055.1 Candidatus Altarchaeota archaeon | reverse complement strand
ACATCTGCTCATGTGAGTATATCAGGGTTTACAATTACAGGGGCGAGTGAATCAGGGTTTGCAGGGCTCTATGTGACTGCAGATTATTGTGACCTCTTCAATAATACCATATCAAACAACTCTCATGGAATCTACCTCGACTATTCCTCCAGTAACAATACCATCACCGGAAACACTATCTCGAACAACTGGGATGGAATCTACCTCTATGCTTCCTCCAGCAACACTATCACCAGCAACACCATCTCAGACAACGATGATGGAATTGACATCTGGTATTCCTCCAGTAACAACACCATCACCGGAAACACTTTCGTTAACGATGGACTGTTTATCTATACTTCCTATCAGAATAGCATCACAGATAATGCAGTAAATGGAAAACCACTCATCTATCTTGAGGGTGTATCAGACACAACGGTTACAGATGCCGGACAGGTTATACTTGTGAGATGCAGTAATATTACCGTAAATGGTTTGACATTATCAAATACGAGTGTCGGGCTCGAACTCTCAGAAACCAATAATAGTATTGTTTCCAACAACACTATCTCGAATAACGGGGATGGAATCCACCTCTCGGATTCCTCGAGTAATACCATCACCAGCAACACCATCTCAGACAACGATGATGGAATTGACATCTGGTATTCCTCCAGCAATACCATCACCAGCAACACCATCAATTCAAACAACTTTTATGGAATCTACCACTGTACCTCCTCCAGCAACACCATCACCAGTAACACCATCTCGAACAACTATTATGGAATTGCCCTTTTGGATTCCTCCAGCAACACCATCACCAGTAACACCATCAACTCGAACAACTGGTATGGAATCCGCCTCTATGATTCCTCCAGTAACAACACCCTGAATTCAAACCAGGTCTGCTCCAATACGGAATCTGATTTCTACCTCTCCGGAGCAACAGGAAACTCAGGGGGGAATAATACCTGCGACAATGCGGGGGATTGGAATGATGAAGGGACAACAGGATGCACCTATTCCTGTGGCGTCAAGGGCGACAGCAATGGCGACGGTGTTGTTTCCGATTTTGAATTACTGAGTTATATTGACCAGTGGGTTCAGGGAGAGGTAACGGATTTTGATGTTCTGGAGGCGATAGATAACTGGGCATCCTGAGAATATTTGAATATAAAAATGGCTGATATCCCTTTAGCATCAGTAGAGCGCCTAATGAGGAAGGCAGGGGCTGAGAGAGTGAGTGTTGGTGGGGCAACAGAGCTGAGAGATGTTCTGGAGGAAATTGGAAAAGAGATTAGTGAAAAGGCTGCAAGGTTTGCAAAGCATGCCGGAAGAAAGACTGTCAAAGCAGAGGATGTGAAGCTGGCAAGATAGATTTAAAGTCCCGAATTCTAATCTCTAACAGGATGCAGTCAAATTCCAGAAGGGCTCAATCATCTGTCGAGTATTCCATAATCTACAGCCTTGGGGTGGTAGTAACAATCCTTGCTATCGTTGTCCTATGGCAGATGGAGGTATTCACTCCGGCAACACCAGCAAAGGGAAATGCTGGTTTCTCCCAGTTTGAGATTATGGACCATACTGCATACCTGAATTCAAGCAGACTTGTTCTTGTTGTGAGGAATGACGCTAACAACGATATCAAACTGACGAGGGTTGATGCCAATATCGAGGGCATATACTGCTATAATTCCTCCCCCCTCATAATGAATCCGGGGATGAAAATTATTGCAGATATGAAATGTTCGGACCTCGTGGACGAGTATCAAAAGGGGTCGTACTACCGGGCCAACGTCACTATAACCTACACAAATCTTGAAACAGGCAATATCCACTACAGCAGGGGCATGGTGTGGGGTGGAGTTGAATAGAATTCTTAGGTTTTAATAAACCAGAACAAATTAATAAGGATGGTAAAAGTAACAGTTGTTGGGGCATCGGGATATATGGGGGGTGAGCTCCTCAGAATTCTTGTGAATCATCCAAGGGTTAGGGAGATAGAGGCTGTTTCAAGGACCCATACCGGGGAGCCCGTTTCTCTTGTTCATGGAAATCTAAACAGGGTTTTTGACGGGAAATTTATAGATTTTAATGCTGAGAGGATTGATTCTGACATTGTGTTCTTTGCCTCTCCACCCGGGGAGTGGCTGAATAGTGTACCCCTGATTTTAGATAAGGGAATAAAGGTAATCTCTCTTGGGGGAAAATTCAGAATCAGGGACGCCGAGCTGGACGAAAGAATTTACCCGGGATACAAAAATAAAGAGCTTCTGGAGGAAAGGGTTTACGGTTTACCTGAGCTATACAGGGAGGAGATAAAGAGGGCAAGATTTGTTACAAACCCGGGCTGCTATCCTACTTCTATAATCCTCTCCTTGATGCCACTGGCAAAGCTGGATGGTGATGTGGAACTGGAGAAGATTGTGATAAACTCAGTTTCCGGAAGTTCCGGAGCAGGGGCAAACCCCTCCAACCTTCTGCATCATCCAGAAATATCCGGAAATCTCAGACCATATAAACTATTTGTGCATAGGCACGGACCGGAGATGGATTTCATCCTGAAGGATGTATTCAATGCACAGGTAAGTGTTCTCTTCACCCCCTCATTGGGGGATTTCGCAAGAGGAATTCTGAGTTTTGTGAGCATCTTCTCGGCAGGAATCAACGAGAACCTAACAGAGCACTATATGGAATTCTACGATAGTGAGCCGTTCGTCAGGATTATCGATCATGACGTGGAGAACGTTCCGAATCTCAAGGACGTTATCGACACGAATTTCTGCGACATCGGGGTGAATTTCAACTCTGATAGGATTATTATTCTGAGTGCGATAGACAACCTGCTGAAGGGGGGTTCTGGGCAGGCAGTCCAGAACATGAACCTGATGTTCGGTTTTGATGAAAAGGAGGGATTGACCATGGTCGGAGGGCATCCTTGAGTATATTTTAATCCTCAATCAAATAGGTAAAAATATGACAATAGTAAACTTCAGACTTGGGAAAATATCGGGAATAAGAAATGATAATAATGCGAAGAATGTGGAGGTAATCTCGAATTTCAAGATAGCGTCTATGACCCGGGAGAAGGATAAACGGGTGGGCGATTATCTCAGGGTGAATTTTGAGTTTGATATAAGCTACAAACCCTCTCTTGGCAGGATTGAAATGGAGGGCAGCCTCTGGTATCAGGATTCTGACCTTGACAGGACTGTGAATGATAAGGGAGACAAACTTGAGCTGGATTCCAGGGCGGTGAAGGAGATTTCCACCGCGATTATAAGGGAGTCCCTTCTGGAGTCTCTTGACATTTCGAAAAAGTTGAGACTTCCGGCCCCGATAAGGCTGCCGAGGGTGAATGTGGAGCCGAAAGAAGTGGAGTTTCGGAAGGCTTCGTGATTCCTCTGGGTGTAAGGGTCTAACTCAGCATAATTCCCCCGGGTTAGTATGGAGAACCCTTATCTGACAGACCCAGGAATTCCTCTGCGATTAGCCGGGGAATTCACCAGCCGGAATTCAAGTGTTGTTGAGCCGATTATAACTCTTGGGCGAAGAGGGAGTAATCCAGTTGAATTCCTCTGCGATTAGCCGGGGAATTCATGGTGCACTCAGCCCCGAAGGGCTGATGTGCGCCAAAGCGTGAACCGATTTTGCGGTTCTTTATCCTTAAGATACTTATATCTATGCCATGGCCCGGGGTATATGTGATATCTGTGGCAGAGTAGCAGAACTTCAGAGCTGCAAACTCTGTGGAAGAAGAGTATGTCCTTCGTGCATGACCGAACGGGGGGTCTGTAAGATCTGCTTATCGGGAATGAATTACGAAAGATGAGAGTATGTCTTTATCTTGAACTGGAATCAAAACTGCGCAGGAGTGGAATCGGGGCAGCAATAGAGAACCAGAGAAGGGCGCTGGAGCTGAATGATGTGGAATACACCAGCGACCTGAAGGATGAATTCGACATCCTGCATACGAATTCCATAGGCCTGAACTCCTTCAGGGTTGCTAAAAAGATGAAGAAAAGAGGGAAGAAGGTCATCATGCATGCCCATACTACTGCTGATGATTTCAGAAACAGCTACAGGTTCAGTAACCTTATAGCACCTCTACTCAAGAGATACCTGACTTTTTACTACAATCATGCCGATGTCGTTCTCTGCCCTTCAAAGTATACGCAGGGCGTGCTGGAGAAGGCAGGGGTCACGGTTCCCATAATCCCGATAAGCAATGGTATAGATACAGAAAGATTTAAATTTTCTAAAAGAAAGAGAAGGGAATTTAGAGTGGAATTTGAGCTTGAATCAATTACCCCCCTCTCTGTTGGTCATGTCTTCCGGAGGAAAGGGATCTCGACCTTTATCCATCTTGCTAAAAGACTTCCCAATAAATTCGTCTGGGTCGGCAGGAGATATAAGAGGATGGAGGATCCCTCCATTGCCGGGCTGCTCAAGAAAGCGCCCGGTAACCTCATTCTTATAAATTTCATAAAGGACATTGTATCCGCATATTCCGGCTCGGATATCTTTCTGTTTCCAAGCTACTGTGAAAATCAGGGCATAGTTCTTCTGGAGGCAAGCTCCTGCAGGATGCCCATTATAGTAAGAGACCTGCCGGTCTACAAAGGATGGCTCAAAGATGGAGTTAATTGTCTAAAGGCCAGGAACGATAAGGATTTTAAGGAGAAGCTGAGGATACTGATGGAGGATGAGAAACTGAGGAACAAACTGGGCAGGAACGCCTACACTATGTCAAGGGAGCACTCTCTTCAGAGGGTGGGTAAAAAACTCAAAGAGATATACTCTGGGCTTCTGGAATAGGCGACGGCTCAGACAGTGGAGTCTTGCTCTCCAACATAAATCTACAGGATATTTAACCCGTAATAGAATAGTTTAATGGCATGAAGATTGGGATATTCACCGACTCCTACTTCCCGCAGGTCAATGGAGTCACCTTCACCATAAAGGCATGGAAGGAACGACTCAGAGAGAAACACGAGGTATTTATCTACTATCCGGCGGGGCATTACAGACCAGAGCATGATGAATTTCCCTTCAGCTCCATGGATTTCAGGTTCTATAAAGGCTATAAGGTTGCTCTTCCCTTTGGTATATCAAAAAGGGCGAAGAATCTGGATATAGTTCATATCCATGGCTTGTTCTCAATGGCCATAGCTGGCCTTTATGTCTCAAAGAGATACAGGCTACCAAGAATACTTACCTATCATACTCCGGCTGATCATTACATCGGTTATATAACCCGGAACAAAACGATCCAGACCGGTCTGATGAAACTCTATAATCTCTGGGAGAGGAAGCTGCTGAATTCCTGCGATATGGTTACAGTACCCTCTAATTCTATCAGGGACATGCTTCTTAGAAAGGGTGTGAAGGAGGTTACGGTTCTCTCAAACGGAATTGATCTGGACTTCTTTAAACCGGTCAATACAGAGTCGTTTAGGAAGAAATTCAGGATTAGTGCAAAGAAGGTCATAGGATTCTGCGGTCGCTTTGGCTATGAAAAACATTTAGAGGACCTGATAGGTATAGCTGATAATTTTGATGGAGAAATTCTGATTGCCGGACAGGGACCTGCTGAAGATCACTTTCGGAGGATTAGCAGGGCGAAGAAGAATGTGAAATTTATCGGCTTTCTAACAAGAGAAGAACTCCTTGAATTCTATTCCTGCCTTGATCTGTTTATATTTCCTTCAACTGCTGAGACCCAGGGTCTTGTAGCATTAGAAGCAATGGCCTGCGGCACCCCGGTGGTCGGGGCAGATGCCCTGGCACTGAAGGATACCATTCAGGATGGTGTGAATGGTTACTGCTATAAACAGGGCGACCTGAAGAGATTAATGCAGCTGATTGATAAGGCATATAAAAACAGAGATGAGCTAATCAGGAATGGTCTTGAGACGGTGAAGGAACATTCGCTGGAGAAGACCATTGAGAAACTGAATGAAATCTATGACCGATTAGCTGGTCGTTGAACCCAGTCCGAGGCTGTCCCGGATTATTGACTTTATCTCCCTGGGGGGGTAGCCAAGTCTTATCAGTCTTGTCGTTCCTCTCACCCCCTTACCTGATGCCCTTAGTGTAATCATACCAAGCATTTCCAATTCGTTGAGGTAGTCTGAAAACTGCCTCATGGTTCTTGGACTTCTATTCAATGAATTACAGTTGCTTTCATAAGCCTCATACACCTCACCGCTGAAGAGGTCGCCGTTACGTACCCTGGAAAGCCTCTTATATATGCCTCCCTGTGATGCAAGTGCCGCTATTGAATACATGACGATCTGCTGATGCTCAGGAAGAGTGCTTATTGCCTCGGCCATTATGTCCTTCTCCACCGCATTTTTTGCTTCTCCAACATCACCATCATCAACCCTCTCTCTTCCGGAGTCCTGTGCTATCTCCCCCGCCTTCTGTAACAGTTTTAAGGCATATCTTGCATCGCCATCCTGAGCTGCAAAGGCCGCAATCCTTGAGATGGCAGAATCGTCTATCGTCCTCTTCTGGAATCCTGCAGCTACCCTCTGCTTCAGGATGCTCTTTAACTCCATTGCATTATAGGGCCTGAATAGCCTTTCCTCCTCACAGAGAGTGCTCTTACTCCTGGGATCAAGTCTTTTCTTAAATCTAATGTCATTTGAGAGCCCTATTATTGAGAGAGAACCGGAATTTATCTCATCGTTTATTCTTGTCAGGAGATAAACAACATCATTCATACCCTTTGTTATCATATCAATCTCGTCAAGAACTACTATGATATTAAGGCCGTTGTCCTGGATGACCTTCAGAAGCCTTTCGTATAGGTCGGCAGGGTCCATGCCCTTCAACCCTTTATCGGACCTGTTGGACAGGGGAGTGCTCTTCAGTTCCTTGGTGTTCAAGGTTTCACTTTCCAGAATCTTCAGAAGTATCTGGTATTTGGAATTCCGTATCTTGCAGTTCATATAGACGACCCTTACTATGACCTTGTTGGAATTCTTCTTCGGATTCTGAACGAATTCCTCCAGTTTCTTGAGGACGTATTTCACGGAAACAGTCTTCCCTGTGCCTGTTTTTCCATAGATGAAAACATTGTTTGGTTTTTCATTCCTCAGAACAGTGGCGACAATCCTTGTCAGATCTCTTATCTCGTTTTCTCTGTGAGGAAGCTCCACCGGAACATAGTGTGGGGATAGAATTGAGATATTCTTGAATATTCTTCTTTCCTGCAACTCCTTTTCGAATAAGTCATCTACCATTTTTGATCTTTTGGTTGAATGTCACGTGGGTGAAATCCAAGGGGGAAGTTGATAAAAGGGGGAAACAATATTGGAAATCATCACCTCCTCATTAGCCTCCCTCCCTATTTTTGAATATTTTTCTTCTCTGCAACTCCCTTCCAAATAAGTCATCTACTCTTTTCCATACCAGATTGTTTTTTAACCAAAGAAGTATAATCTATTAAGTAATCCTTTTAATTAAGTGGTGAGATCAAAATGGTGTTTAATAAGATTTTAGGACATAAAGAAGAGGAGGAAGAGGAGGAGATAGATATAGAGGAGTATCTTAATGATCTGAGCGTACGGGAGGGTAAAATCATTGAAAGGGATGATATCACTTATGTAAAGCCGGTGGATATTGATCGAGAGGGCGGAGGATTGGCCCAGGCTATACAGGAACTGGAGAAGGACAACATAGTCGTTCTGAATGTAAGGAATCTTATGGACAATAAGCTGCTCCTGAGGAAGATAGTCAAAGAGCTGAGGGATGCCTGCCTTGATGCAGATGGGGACATAGGCAAGATATCGGATGAGAAGATTCTGATAGTTCCCGGTGGAATGAGGATAGTCCACCGGGGAAGCTAACTCAAAGGATGAGAATTTTTGGAATAAATGTTGGCTTCATTGAGTCCATAATTGCAGTATGTTTTCTTATCTTTGTGGCTATCCATGTGGGGGGCAGAGCAGTCGTTGAGCTTCTTGCCCTGAGCCCCAATACGGTTCTGATTCTTCCATGGACGCTTATCACCAGTATATTCACCCACGTTGGGGTAACCCACCTGATCTTTAATATGCTTGGGATCTACCTCTGGGGAGTATATCTCCAGGCCATTATAGGTGAAAAGAGGCTGATGAAGGTATTCTTTGCCGGAGGTATCCTGGGAAGTATCTTTAGCATCCTGATATATTCAATCCTGAATCCCGGCGTCTACGTTCTCGGTGCTTCCGGAGCAATATTCGCAATCGCTGCAACCCTTGCTATGCTCAGGCCATATAATCAGGTCTTTCTTTTTCCAATTCCAATCCCGATGGATATGTGGAAGGCGGTGTTTGGATTTATGCTTCTTTATTCCTTTATCGTGCCTGGAATTGCGTGGCCGGGCCATCTCGGAGGGCTGGTAGCCGGGGCATTGATAGGCTATAAATATAAAAAAGATGGCGTCGGAGGAGTTGAGAGGCCAAGGTACGGGTTTAGGTTCCAATAATCAAGTCCTAATTCCGTAAATCTTCTTCGTTCCTCTGGCTATCTTAGCTCCAATAGAGGTAAGATTAAGCTTTTCCTTTTTGATAGTTACGCTTTTCTCCCTCTCCAGTTTTTTGAGAATCTTCTGATCCCGCTTATTAAATGAATCTAGCGGTACATCCTTCAGCATAAGCAGACTCACTAGAATCTCTTGATCCTTTGTTGGTTGGGGATACATCTCTCTCATGAAGTCTAGGTCCTCCCCCGCCGGCAACTTCTCTATCGAAACGAACTTTGCTCTGCTTGATTCTGCGACTATGTCCAGTTTTGGCATGCTCTGAATATATCTTATAAAGTCTATATATTTTTTGATAGTACCATATCCAGTTCCTACTCCCATCTGCAGGTGCGATAATGTTACAGGTT